>CAYPVG010000028.1:0-17207 GCA_964414085.1 uncultured Boseongicola sp.
GATGTGGTCTTTCAGACCTGTAAGCCGTGTGGATTCCACGGATACTTTTCCGTCATCGGGTCCTTCGATGAGGTAGGAGTAAACCGGATTTAGGGACTGATTGCCCGCTATTACGCCCACTTCAAAAGTGGGTAATCCTAACCTGTTGGGTGCGCTGTCTTCGTCGGTGCCAAGCGCTAGCCCGGCGGGTCCGTTCAACCAGCGAAATGGGCCAAGATCACCAAATATATCGACAAGTTCGGAACCGTTGTTTGGTGGACCAAGGAAAACGGCGCGTCCCATGTTCGCCGGGCGGTTCTCCTCCAGCCAAGCACGGACTAATATCCCACCCATCGAATGAGTCACGAAATGCGTGAGGTCGTCGCCGCACTCGGCGACTGGTTCGTCCAGCGCTTGACTGACAAGATCTTCGAAGGGCACGGACGTTGATGCATAGCCTTCATTGATGGTCCGGTACCCAGCTTTCTCAAGAGCAACATCCATAACCGCCAACGACGACGGACCCCGCGCCAAACCATGAAGCAACACGATGCAATCAGCCATTGCTGTTGTCGGCGCAAAAACGCTGGCAGTCACGAATAAGAACGCTTTTACAATACTTTGCACGTTAAATTTCTCATTCAATCTTGGCGCGATGTGTCGTTGGTCTAGTTCACTAGATATAGGTAATAGAAATAAGAGTTTGAGTAGTGGAACGCTCACTCGGGATAGCAATCATTGGGTCTGGTATGACCGGTCTGACTGCCGCGGACGTGTTGGTCAAGGCAGGACGTGACGTCGTAATTTTCGACAAAGGACGCGGGAGCGGTGGGCGAATATCAACACGACGAGCCGCGTCAGGTGTCTTTGACCACGGTGCGCCAGAAATCCACTCAGAGTGTTCAGAGTTTTCGACGTTCTTGCGTTCGCTCGGTGGGGTGGCAAAGGACGGTAGCTATTATGGCGCGCCAGGTATGCGATCTATTCTGCAGCCCCTCATTGACGGGAAGACCATTAAACAGGGGATGGAGGTCACTGAGGTGGCCAGAGAAAATCGCGGTTGGGTGCTGCGGTTTGCGAATGGTCGCTCAATGGCGCACTTCCATTCAGTACTGGTGACTGCGCCGGCGCCTCAGGCCGCCGATCTTATTGAGGATGTTGCTCCGTATTTGGCCAGCGATGTGCGCAGGGTTCGCATGCAGGCAATTTGGAGCTGTTTGGTCGAGTTCAGCGAAAAACTGGACCTTCCCGGGAAGCTTGGAGGGAAGGGGCGTGTCCTTCGCGCAGATCGGATGTCGGAAAAGCCAAACAGGGTGGATGCGCGCGAGGCTTGGGTAATTCATATGGCGCCGGAATTTGTGCCAGATTTCCCGTTTGCCGAACCTGCACTCGTGGCGCCAGCGATCCTAGATGCGTTCTCGGCTGCGTATGACATGCGGCTACCTCAGGCAACCTATCTGGATGCACATCGTTGGCGGTATGCTTTCGCCAAGCAACCTTTGGGTCGGCCCTTTGTCGGCGATCCCGAAGCTGGTCTGCTCGTCGGCGGCGACTGGACCCTCGGACGCCGCGCCGAACATGGGTTCGAAAGCGGACGCGAAATGGCGCAGGCTCTTCTTTCCAGAAAGGTCGTGAACGTCTAGGACGTTCTAATGACGTACAGGTTTTCCTCACTCAGCGGACTTCAATCGGAAGCTTTTGACAATATCATCGACGTGCGGTCGCCTTCTGAGTTCGAAGAGGACCACGTGCCCGGTGCTATTTCCTTGCCCGTTCTTTCGGATGCCGAGCGCGCGGAGGTGGGAACCATCTACAAACAAGTGAGCCCTTTCACCGCGCGAAAGCTGGGGGCCGCGTTGGTTGCCAAGAACGCTGCGCGGCACCTTGAAGGTCCTCTCGCTGAAAAGCTCGGAGACTGGCGGCCGCTAGTCTACTGCTGGCGTGGCGGTCAAAGATCGGGGTCTTTTGCAGCCATTCTTGAACAAATTGGATGGCGCGTTTCTGTTTTGGACGGCGGCTATCAGAGCTATCGGCGGAGCGTTGTGAAGACGCTTTATGATGACGATTTTCCGGCACCGGTTGTTCTTTTGGACGGGAACACGGGGACTGGAAAGACAGAGGTCCTTCAAAGGTTGGACGCTCTTGGCCACCAAGTGATCGATCTTGAAGGTCTGGCAAATCACCGTGGATCAGTTCTTGGGGCAATGGGGGCGCAACCTTCTCAAAAGTCCTTCGAAACAGCACTTTATGCGCAGGTCACTGCGTTGGATCCTTCGCGCCCTGTCGTGATTGAGGCCGAATCCAGCAAAATCGGAGCGATCAATCTCCCTTCGCAATTGTTCAATGCGATGAAGAAGGCTCCGCGGATCACAGTTCAGGCGCCACTCAACGCCAGAGCCAAGCTTTTGGCAAAAACCTACACGTCGGAAATGGTCGCATATGACGACCTATCTGAACAGTTGGATCGGCTTGTCGGCCTTCGCGGACGAGCTCAAGTCGACGAATGGAAATCCCTCGCGCAGGAAAGAGACTTCGAGGGTTTGGCCGGATCTTTAATGGTTTCGCATTATGACCCAAGTTATTCCAAAGGACGTGAAAAGCTTGCCCGAGAGGAATTAGGCACTGTGTTCACAGAACAGCTTGATGATCAGGGCCTTGATAAGTTGGCGACGCAGGTCGGTAGTATTCTAGGCGACCTTAAGTGATCCGCCATCATGTTTTTGGAAGTCGCCGATGACGGCAGCCGTTTCACCAACGGAGGCAAGCGCTTCGAGAACACTCGCGACCTTCTCAGAAGGAACTGCGGCCAGAAATCCACCCGCTGTTTGAGGGTCGATCAGCAATCGAGCCTTCGGAGTATTGGGCAGGGGTGCTTCCAAATATGCTTCGTTCGCGGGTGCTATTGTGGATGCCACACCCATTTCAGCAAGATCAGCAGCCCCGGAGAATGTTGGAATGTCGTGGAGATTGATGGAAGCGGTTAGGCCCGAAGCATCTGCCATTCGTTTTGCGTGCCCAGCCAGGCCAAAGCCAGTGACGTCGGTAAGTGCGTTGGCCGCACTAACTAAAGCATCGGCTACCGAACGTTGCGCCTTGGTCAGAACACTCAACAGGCTTTGAATATCGTCGCCACGGGCATCTCCAGACATTTCACCGGCCATAAGGGTGCCCGAGCCAATTGGACGCGTGAGGATCAAAGCATCGCCTTGTCTGGCTCGGTCAAGAGTCATTGCCTCCACGCTCAAGGTGCCGGTAGCCGTGAATCCAACCGTCAATTCAGCACCTTGCGTTGTATGCCCTCCGACAAGTGCCGCGCCGGTTTCCTGACAGACTTGGGACGTAGCGCTTAAGATCTCTTCCAACCAAGCTTCCTGCAAGCGCTCGGACATTCTGGGCAAAGTGATTTGTGCGAGAAGTGCTTGGGGCTGTGCGCCCATCGCCCAGACGTCGCCCAAGGCGTGCAAAGCGGCGATGCGCGTCATCACGTAGGGGTCATCCCAAAAAGCGCGCAGGTGATCCGTTGTAATAACCTGCTTTTCTCCTCCAAACGCGAGAACAGCGGCATCGTCACCCACAGATGTTAAGATGTCTGGTGAGGTCTCGGCTTTAGCCTTTGACAAAGCATCATCCAGAACCTGTGCGCCCACTTTTGATCCGCAACCCCCGCATAGCGCTTTGTCGCCAAGTTCACTCCAAGCCCCTGTGACCGTGTTCTTTGACTGTTTCGGTGCGGCCATCTTCGGGCGAGAGTTCAGCCGAGTCATGAAGGCTTGATCAATTCGATCCTTCCATGTCCACGCCCAAGGTCCTGACAGAGCGAGGCCGTATTTGTCGACCATCGCAGATTTCTGACCAAGCGAGACCAGCTTCAAGTAGTGCTTCTGGGGGTTGAAAGGCTGGCGTTGGGTCCCTGTGAGGTCAGCGCGGATGTTCGTCGTAAGTACTGGGGCGGAGCGGACGGCAAACACTCCGGCCTTCGGTCGCGGCGCATGAACGATGTGTGCACAATCGCCTACCGCATAAACCGACGGATCATTTACGCTTCGCAAATACTTGTCGACAGCGATGAAACCGTTCTCCAGCGTTAGCCCCGTTGTCTCCAACCATGGAAATGGTCTAGCGCCCGCTGCGCCCACAACGAAACTCGAAGCGATTTGAGCACCGCTAATCAGCTCAACTCCATCTTCGGTGATGCGTTTAGGTTGGCTATTTTCAAGCACAGTGATGTTGGACGCATCCAAGACCGATCGCAGTTTGCGAGCTGGGGCTGGATCCGTATCGCCAAGAAGCGTCTTTGCTTCAATCAATGTGATTGATTGGGTTGTCCCACGCGATGCTAAGCGATGATGCATAGCGAGTGCGAGTTCGACACCGGCAATCCCACCACCGATGATTGCAACGGGACCCTTTTGAGCGTTGTCGACATAGGCCTGCCATTCTACGGCGAAAGGTCCAAGAGGTTTTGCAGCAACCGCGTAATCGGTAAATCCCGGGATGTCCGGCATCTCTGACGTGATGCCAATATCGATTGATGCGATGTCGTAGGCGACATCTGGACGACCTGAAACCTGAATGCGCTTGGCATCCCGATCGATACCCGTGGCAAGGCCGAAAATCAGTCGCGCGCCTGCGGTTCTGGCGAGCCTGACAAGGTCTATTTCCAGCTCATCCCGAGTGTAGTGCCCTGCAACAAATCCAGGGAGCATTCCCGTGTAAGGTGCTGTGGCTTTTGGATTAATCACGGTCAGCCGCGCGCCTTCGACGGGTGCCATGGCCCATTTGCGCAACATCAACGCGTGAGCATGGCCGCCTCCTATAAGGACGACCTCCTTAACCAACGGTGTATCAGGGACGCGCATCATACTGGCTGAGTTACCTGTTCGTTTCGCGATTGGCGAGTGCCTATGGCGCAATCCATCGTGAACCGGTGTTATCAAAGACGGCGCGGTAAAGGCCCTCAGGCGAGATGTGTAGTGTTTCGATTGACTGTATATGTGCAGTGATCTGCTTCATCTGGGTGTGATCCGAACGAGCGGCCCAGGCGACACTCGGAGCCGAAATTGTGGAGCCCGGAAGGGGGTCAGTCGCGTAGTTCAGCTTGGCACCGTCGCCTAGAGCCGCCCAAGTCGCATCATCGATTTCCGTGACTTCCAAATGCGCTTTCAGGCGGACCTGCAGTTGTGATCCTCGGTCCCAAACCAGCAGCTCTGCGTTTGGGTTCTTTTCGACGTCTTCGATCTTGCCAGACGCCGCATGTGTGAAGAACTGCAGAGCACTGCTTTCTCTGTCCGTTTTTCGCAAGACGACCATCCTGGCGTTTGCGCCGATGCCGCCATTGGTGGCGAGACAAACCACATTTGCGGGAGCTGTCTTATCACGGGGCCCGTTCTCGAGCCTCGTCCAAACAGCTTCCAGTGTCGTGTCCAAGGATGTGAAGTCCTCACTCATATCCCGTCATCTCCAAATAACCTACGCCTGGGTGCGTGCCCGTGACTGTGACAGGACCTTCCCAATAGGGCACAATCGTTGGCATCCAGCTTTGCGGGTAAACGGCGTTCACCGCAATTTGCAGATCTCGATCTGGTAGATCGACTGCCCAGCCAACAGGAACGTCCCGATCTGCGACGCGGGCCCACTGCGTCGGCACCATGCTCAGGGCCCCGGGCTTGAGTGGTGTTGGTGAACCGTCTGGAGCGATCCAAGTGCCAACAACGTAGTCTGATCCGATATTATCACGCAGGCGATACCCCATCAGTTTTTCGCCGCTGTCTAGGTGAAGGGAAATCCAGTCCCATCCAGTTTGAGTGCTTGTCAATGGCTGCGAGGACCATTCCCGATCCAGCCAAGCTTTACCTGTGACCGCAACGCTTCCCGATGCGAGCTGAATATGCCCGGCAGCGTCGTAGAACGGCTGGCTGTAGTAATTACTGGCTTGACCCTGTTCAGACTTCTGGGAAAAGCCCTCGATCCCTTGCGGAACAAAGGGGCGGTCTGATGTCAAAGACAATTCATAAGAGAAATCAGAGCCTTGTGCCCTCAGTTCGACATCGTTCAGGTGTGGCCCTGCCATATACCATTCGTCAATTCTGGCCTTGAAAGGAGAGCTGATTACGCCTGCCTGGCCAGTGCCGCCGCGGGCAAGGCGCTCTGCATGAAAGTGGCCCGATGGGGTCGAGACGGCGGCGTGTCCGAGCCAAATCTGATCTTCTGGGCTTTCAGTGGAACGCAAGGCGTTTCGAAAAAGCGTCCACTGAGCACCGTAAGTCTGCCCGTCTTCGCCAGTTAGGTAGGCCGTGACGTACCACCATTCGATCCGAAAAGCGGGATGAGATCCGTGGTCTTCGGGGAATTCGAAGCGAGTTTCTGGATCGGGCAGGGCGTACCCTTCAACACTCGTGCCCATACCAGCGAACCCTTGAGCGTTCACACCGAGTGGAGCGAGCGCCAAAGCAACAGAAGTGATAAAGGCCTTAACGTTCATGCGAGAATACTCTGATGAGGTCAGCAGGCGCACGTGTCGCCAAACGGCGCGCAGGCCAAAGACTGGCTAGACCCGCCGCAAGCAGTGACAGCGCCAAAAGCCAAATCCAGTCTCGCGGGAACAGATGCAGCGGCAACCGCCAGCCGAACGCCTCGACGTTGATTACAGCGAGAAGAACCCAGGCCAGCACAAGCCCGACGGGAATGGCGAGAACAAAAGTCAGAACCGCGAGGGTAAGCGCGCGGATCACCTCGATCCGGGCAAGGACCCGCCTCGAAGTTCCGATGGCCCACAGTGGTGCAAGCTGTGGCAATCGCATTGCAGCTAAGGTCAGCAGCGACGTCAAAATAGCAACTGCTGCAATGGTCAATGTGAGCACGTTCAGGGCAGCGCTGACGGCAAAAGTCCTGTCAAAGACATCCAGTGAAAAACGCTTGAGCTCTGATTGATCCACAATGTTTTCAGGCGGCAAACCGAAGTCCTTAATCAGCGCTTCACGCAAATCTGGGATGTCGTCTACTGGCAAACGAAGGCCAAAGTCTTGTTTGTCCACGTCCGAGTAGCGATCGGTGAGAACTTCCAACGGAAGGATCACTTGGCCAAGCGGATTGCCATAGTCACTGTAGACGCCGAGGACTGTCGTGGACCATCCGCCTGGCATCTGGAGTGTATCGCCAGGATTGAGGTCCTCGCGTCTGGCCAACTGCTCGTTCACTAAAGCGCCTTCACCGTCGGAGATCTGATCCCAAACGCTGGGCAGGGCGGACAAGAGCGGCCAGTTCTCCCGGTAAGTCGGGTGATCAACCACGCCATAGATTTCGCCTGGAGCGCCAGCGATGTCCGCGTCCGTGTGCCAGATGGGCAAGACGGCCTCGACCCGTGGCGTCACAAAAGCGAGCAGGGCCGGGACATCGCTTTCATCTTCGGCGCCGATGTAGACCTCGCTCGCCAGCCTCTGATCGAGCCAGCCGGTAAATGTCAGACGGAAGCTTCCAACCATTGTTGAGACGCCGATGTTGGCGGCCAGGGCAAGCAGGAGCGCCATAAGGGCAAGTGAAAGCCCTGGCAGTTGCTGGCGTGTGTCTGCCCAGAACCACTGGACGAGTGGTCGATCGGGCGAAAGTCGCTCAGCAATTCGGAGTACCCAGGTGAGTGCGCTTGGCAAAGCAAGCGCTGCAGCGATCAACATTCCGCCGAGAAGCGTAAAGCCGGCGATCAGGCCACCACCGATGAGACCTGCGGTCAGCGCGATAGCCAGGGCGATACCGGCTAGCCCTAGTTGAAGCCTCATCGTTCCACCTGACGCTAAAGCCCAAGCACGCGGTTGCGCGGTGGCTAGGGGAGACAGGCGCGCGACTTGCGCAAGATGTGTTGCTGCCGCCAGTGCAGTGCCCAGCACGGCAATGACAAGGCCACTGAGCCACCAGGACGGCGCAAGCGTCAGTGCGCCTTCGACATTGGCTCCGTAAAGGCCGCGAAGGGTTGCAGCGACGTCTGGCAAAAGGGCAGCAGCGATGAGATAGCCGAGGGCGATACCGATGGCACCCGCAACAAGTGCGAAGATCAAAAGCTCCGCGATGAGCAGACTCACGAGAACTGTATTTGATACGCCAATTGCTCTCAGAGTTCTAAAGACAGTGCGTCGTTGTTCGAATGCCAATCCAACTGCCCCGTTCACTATAAACAGTCCAACGACAAAACTGAGTAGGCCAAAGGCCGTAAGGTTCAGGTGAAAACTATCTGTAAGCCGAGCCAGGTCAGACGCTGTGTCCGGCTCCTCGATGGCGAGATTGGGTGCAATTTCCACCAGTTCAGGCTGCTCGAAAGGTTGCTCCGGCAGCAGGATAAAATGATCGTAGCTGACCCTGTTTTCAATGGCCTGCACGGTTGAAATGTCCGCGATTGCGATGCCCGGCGCCAGCCCGTCGATCGTGCGCAATTGTTCGTCGAAGTTAGCGATGCGTCCCGCAGTTGCGGGGCTTGCAAGAATGGCACCGGCGGGTCCTAGGAAATCGGCAATTCCTATGTTCGCTACGGCAGCCCCGGCAGGGCTGTTGAGGGGCATCGTAAGAGGATCGACGCCCACGACGCGGACTCGCCCGTCTCGACCCGGAAGCCAACCTTCGATCACTGGACTCACGAGCCAAGCATTTTGGCGCAGAGCAAGAAATGTCTCACTTGAAACCGGGGCGCCGGTTGGATCGATCAGCCGAGTATCACCGCCTAGCAGATTTGCGGCGTCATCGTAGCTTTGCCGCGCTTCGGCATTGAGGGCTTGGACACCAGACCAAAGGGCAGTGGCTAAGGCGAGGCCTGTGACAAGTGTGAAAAGCTGAAAAGGTCTGCGCTTCCAATGTGATAAGAGCGCCAATAGCACCGCGCGGATCATGTCGTGAGCATTCCGTGGGAAAGGTGCAATTTGCGATCGGCTTTCTCTGCCAGGCGCGTTGAATGGGTCACGACAAGCAATGCTGTGCCGCTGGTTTTTGCGGCCTCTAGAAGGAGATTGAAAACAGCATCTCCCGTCGTTTCGTCCAGGTTGCCGGTTGGTTCGTCGGCGAGGATAACGCTCGGATTTGCGGCAAGAGCGCGACCTATGGCGACCCGTTGCTGCTGCCCCCCGGAGAGCTGCTCTGGGAATTTGCTGAGATGCTCGGTTAGGCCGAGTGAGTCGGCCAAATCTGTCGTGTCCACGCTTTCGCCGGCGAGGCGCGCCTGAAAGGAAATATTTTGCGCGACTGTGAGGGACGGGATCAGGTTAAACTGTTGAAAAACAATCCCAATCTTTTGACGCCTCAGTCTTGCTCTATCAGCGTCGCTCAGGGCAAATACGTCCGTTTCGTCAATCTTGACGGTACCTGCATCGGGCGGTTCAAGCCCCGCCACGATGTGGAGTAGTGTTGATTTCCCCGATCCGCTTTCTCCTGTTAGGGCAACGCTTTCGCCCCTCGAAAGGGCGAGTTCGACGCCATCCAGGATGGTGACATCACCGAAGCGTTTCTTGAGGGCGGACACGTAAACAACCATGCGGCAAACCTAATGCGGTTTGCGCGCGGGTACAGCGGATTAGTCGACGGTGAGGCCAGATGGCACAGTCTTTGGCCGCCCGAGTGGTCGCGTTTCGGCTGTTTCACCCGTCAGGCTTTCCAGAAATGCCACAAGATCAGAGACTTCTGCATCGTTCAGAGCGACTGGCTCTATGTCGATTTTTGCGCGTTGCCGGGCAATCTCACGGCTGTCCGCCTGGACAATGAAATCAGCACGTTGCAGCCACGGCACCTCGGGCAGTTTTGCGAGGTCTCGCTCCCATTCGTCGAGCGCCTTCAAGGGATCGAGATGATGTCTGACGATGCCTTCGAGCGTGGGGTAAGCACCGTTGTGCCCGTAAGGTGCTGTTAAGGCGACATTTCTGAGCATCGGCGTCCGGAAACGATAGGCGTCTTCCAACCGGTCGCTTTCACCCATTCGACCAACATCACGTGGCTGCGGATCAAAACGACGCGTTTTTCCCGGGCCAAATGCGGGCAGGGCGAGCGCATGGAATTCCTGATCGGACATGAGTGGCCCAGAGTGACAGGTGCTGCAGTTGGCGTCTCCGTAAAACAATTCCATGCCGCGCGTGGCTTCAGGTGTCAGAGCGGTTTCATCACCAGCAAGATAGGCATCAAACGGGCTATCGAAGTTTTTCCATTCGGTGCCCATGAAAGCGGCGAGGGCATTTGCAATCTCGACTATCGTGACGTCCTCGGAGCTCTCTATATGATCGAAAGCTTCCACAAACATTAACCCATAGTCCGGATTGGTGCGTACGGCCTTTGCAATGATGGGCCAGGCGTTGTCGATCCGATCATTGATGGCTCCACCAACCTCGTTTTCCTCGGGCGCGCCGGACATTTCAAATCGTGCCGTAAGAGGAAAAAGGGCTTGAGCTGCGAGAATGGTTTCTAAACCTTCCGGCAACCACTCTTCCGCGGGTGAATTGAAGTCGTTGCCGTAGAGATCTGACTTCGACAAACGTCCGTCGTGGAACAGAACATCGATGTTCTTGGCGCCTAAATTCCAAAGAGCAGGCGCGTTCCTGGGAATGCGTTTCTGTATGCGATCCAGCCCCATGCCTGCGGTGCGTTTCTCACCCAGACCACTACCGCCTTCGCCGATCCCAAGGCTTAGGCCATCGGTGCCGCCAAGGTCGTGATGATGGCAGGTTCCACAAGAGATATTTCTGTTTCCCGACAGGATCTTGTCGTAAAAGAGAAGCTGGCCGATCTTGGCTTTGCCGGTGTCGAAAGCGATAAAGTCGTCATCGCTAAGTGGACGAGGTAATTCCAACGCGGCAGCCGGAAGCGCGAAGCAAAGGGTAAGGATATGAAACACGCGATTCATGGTTTGATTTTGGCAGTTTGCACGGCGCTCGCAAGCCCTGTTCAGGCGGAAATCGAACAAGCGCGCGACCTTATGGAAGAGGGGCGCTTTGAAGAGGCCATGGAGGCGTTTTTGCCGGCGGCAAGGGCTGGAAACGCAGATGCTGAAGAGTTGATTGGTGTTATGTATGCGCTTGGGCTTGGTGTGGAGCGTGATCCGGAACGCGCTTTTGAATGGTATCTCCGGTCGTCCCTAAAGGGGCATCCGGGAGCACAGTCAGGATTGGGGTGGTATTACGAGCTGGGTTTGGGCATGCCTGCGCCGGATCTTGTGCGGGCGTACCTTTGGTATGGGTTGAGCGCGATTGGCGGCGATCCAGATGCTGTTTTGTCTTTGGAAGAAATTCAGAAAAAGATGACGCAGGAGGAGATTGATCGGGCTGAAGTCCTTATCAATGACTACAAGCCATGGATGTATCCATTTCGGTAATTTTATCAGTAGCTTGCTGTGGTAAGTTAAACTAATCTCACCAGAAAAGACGAAATCGGTACTGCGTCGGTAACACGTCGGTATTACGTCGGTGCGACCGTTCGGAGGGATAACAAAGCGTTCACGAATGATTCTGGTGCCTCCGGCGGGGATATTTTCGCCAAGAAGAAAGTAGAAGCTCAGCCCCCTAAGATGTCGCCGATATTGTTCAATAGGGCCACGAGAATGACTGCGCCCGCGATCAGTAGGGCGAGCCACATAACGTATTGCGCGGCAATGGTGCCGACACCGAACCCTATGGCGAGCGCGTTAAGCGGGTAGGGTTCGCTTCGAAAAAGCCCGATGATCCCAAGGACCGCTGCCAAGCCTGCGCCGATCAGGGCGATGTTTGTGATAACTTCGGTGTAATCAACCCCGGCTGGTTCAGGCGGAGGGGCCTCTTCGCCGTTCAATGCCCGTGTTGCGGATTCCCTCACCTCTGCTGCGAACTCACCAATGCTTGTTGCGAGGCCTTTGTCATCTTCTTCCGGCGCAAACAGTGCCGAGAGTTGGATCATGATGACAACGAGGGCTGCGAGCCCAAGAATGCTGCCAACGAGCCCAAACATTGGGCGACCTGAGGTGGCGGTGTCTGACATATCTGTCTCGTTCGTTTTTTTGCCCCCGCACGTCGTGTTACCATGGCGATGGATTTGATCAATCGTCTAGGGCGCAGCAGCACAACCACTGCGGCACAAAGGCAATATTCCGGGAGAAGCCAATGAATACCTTTGAAGCAGACTGTCAGGCGTTTTTTGACGGCTACGTTCAGAGTTACAGAGTTGGTGATGCGGCTGGGTGTGGGTCGATTTATTCTGAGGATGCGGTTTTGTACTCGCCTTACGGGCCGACGGCACGGGGTCGCGACGCGATTGTCGCGTTGCATGAAGAGTGGTTGCAAGACGATACGTCGACGAAGGAGATACGCGTGAAAACAGCGTTTTCGACTGGTAGCGATGGCGTCTGTATTGCTGTGTTTGCCGAGAACGGTTTGGACGAAGGTGTGTCGTTCAATGTACTGCGGGCCAAGAAAGATGGCGGCTGGCAGATCGTCGAAAGCAGTCTGAACGAGCTTTAGGGTTTAATAAAAAAGGGCGCCCCGTCTGGGACGCCCTTCTCAATTTTGAACCTGCAGTTCTTAGTTAAGGTCAGATGCACGCGATGCTGCGATGTCTGCTTCAACTTCTGCAACAGTTGCATTCAAAGCGCCAAGGATGCGTGCGCCGCCGTCGACGTTGTTTTCAAACCAACCGAAGACAGGTGTCGCTGCTTCTTTGAATGCAGCCTTCTCAGCTGGGGTCGGAACATAAAGGTCACCGCCGCCTGCCTGGAAGTCCTGGTAAGCTTGGATCGACTTACGCTTTGGCGAGGCGAATGTTGCCTGCTGAAGTGCATAGAAGCCGTCAACCACAACGCGCTTCAGGTCGTCTGGCATGGACGAGAAAGACTCGTTGTTCATGAACCACAGAGCGCCCATGTAGGCGTGCCCGTCGAGTGTCACGTACTGAAGACCAGCATCTGGGAATTTCATGCCCATGATGTCGGTGATGCCGTTTTTGGAGCCTTCAACAACGCCCGTCTGGAACGATGTGAAGAGTTCTGGCCACGGGATAGGCGTTGGCGACGCGCCAAGGGCTTTCACAAGCTCCTGCGGAAGGTCAGCAACGACTGTACGGATTTTCAGGCCTTCCATGTCACCTGGAGCCGCAACGCGACGCTGGGTGTTCGCGAAGTTGCGCCAGCCACCGGTGTTGCCGACTGTCATCAGGCGGATCATGCCACCAGAAGCTTCGAGCGTCATGTCCTTCATGGTCTTCATGAATTCAGTACCGCCATCCATGACGGCTTCAGCGACACGGTCGTCAGCCATCAGGTAGGGCAGGTCGAGAACCTGAACGAATGGGAAGATGCCCGATGCACCACCAGAAGTGGAGATGTAGACGTCGATGTTGCCGTCAGCTACGCCCTGCAAACATTCAGCGCCGTTCGAGCAAAGCTGCGTGCCGATGAACATCTCGACTTCGATGGCACCGTTGGAAGCTTGTTCAACGAAGTTCTTGAACACGACCAGACCATCATAGTCTTCGTCGTTTTCGTTCGAGTTGGCTGTTGCGCGGATTTTGAAGTCCGCAGCCTGTGCTGCAAGCGCGGAGCCTGCGAGCATCGACGCAACGAGCGCCGCTTTGGTGAGACCTTTTAGCATATGTTTCTCCCTGTAGGTTGCTTTGGTCATTGAACGAACCCGGTGATGCGCGGGATCGTCATGGAAATGGCCGGGACGTAAGTGATCAGGAAGATCACCAGAATCTCGACGGCGAGGAAGGGCAGGATCGCTTTTGCGATGGTCTGGACTTTTTCCCCTGACACCGATGAGGCGACAAAGAGGACCAGTCCCATCGGTGGCGTGGCCAGCCCGACGGTGAGGTTCACCGACATGATAATTGCGAAGTGGACGGGATGAACACCCATTTCGACGAAGATCGGACCGAGGATTGGCCCAAGGATAATGATCGCCGGACCCGCATCGAGGAACATTCCCACGATGAACAACAGGATGTTGATCAGGAAAAGCAGGATCAGCGGGTTTTCCGAAAGGCTCAGAATGTACTCTGCAAGGATTTGCGGGGCGTAGCTGAGCGAGACAACCGTTTTGAAGGCCATCGCCGCACCAACGAGCAGCAAGACCACGGCAGATGTCATCGCCGAACGGCTTAGAACATCTGGCAAGTCCTTTAGCTTCATCGTCTTAAGGACGAAGAAGGCCACGATGATCGCGTAGAACACGGCGACGGCTGCGGCCTCGGTCGGGGTGAAGACGCCGAGTAGGATGCCGCCAAGGATCAGGATCGGCGTCTGCAATGGCACGACGGCGCGCTTTGTGACCATCCGGAAATCGCTGTCGATGCGCGAGCGCAGCGACATCAAAAGGACATGGGCTGCAAAGACACCAACGAGGTATGTGGCTAGTACGATTAAGGTCGACGCGTCGTCGCCTGATGCGAAGCCCGTGGAGCCACGGAACAGTGCAAAGATCAGCCAGCCCACATTCAGGCGCAGCAGTACGAAGCTAACCCAATACTCGCGCGGGGTGAGGGTCATGCCCTTTTTGACGATACGCTCTGCTTTCGGCAGATCGTATTTGTTGGCCAAGAGCCGTACGACAAGCATCAGGCCGACGCCAACCATGACGCCGGGCACGATGCCTGCGAGGAACAGAGCCGCAACGCTTTCGCCCATGACATAAGCGTAGATGATCATGATGCCTGATGGTGGGATAATCGGACCAATCACGGAGGACGCAGCGGTCACAGCCGCAGCGAAGCGGCGCGTGTAGCCCTGTTTTTCCATTGCTGGGATCAGCATCGAGCCCAAGGCAGATGTGTCAGCCACGGCGGAACCAGAAAGGCCCGCGAAGAGCATGGATGAGAGAATATTCACATGTGCAAGACCGCCGCGCAGGTGGCCCATAAGAGCTTGAGAAAACTCAACCAGACGCTCGGTGATGCCTCCTTTGTTCATCAGCTCGCCTGCGAGCATGAAGAACGGGATGGCCATCAACGGGAAACTGTCCATACCGTTGTAGACGTTGCGATAAAGGAGCGTGATGTCCTTTTCCTGACCGGCGAGCCACAACAAAATGCCAGGTGCTGCAAGCAGGCCAAAGAAGACTGGCAGTCCGATGGTGAGGAAGATGAGGAAGACGGGGAGGAACCAGATCAGCATATCAAATTACTCCACCACAAGTTCTTCTTCGGGGGCGACGGGCTTTAAGTCATCGCCTCCACCGAGGATTGTTATCAAAGACCGAAGAATAAGTTCGATGTTGACGATCAGCAGAAGCACAACGCCGACAAAGAAAGACAGCATCATCCATGAGCGTGGTACGCGGAACCATTCTGAGAAGTCCGCAGCAATCGGGATGTAGAGAGATGCTGTTGCGAACCGACCTCCGAAACCGGTGACTTCTCCCCAGCCGATGCTCACGGCCATCGCCAGAACACCTCCAGAAATGAGAAGTAGGAAGAGCGATAAGACCGCGCCGACACGTTTGGGCAGCGCTTCGACAGCCATGTCGATGGCCACAAAGCCTCCACGCCGATAGGCCATCGGTGCCATGAGGCCTGTCATCCATAGCATCATGAAGCGTGCAGCTTCATCGGGCCAGGGCAAGGCATTGTTCAGAACATAGCGGAAAAAGACCTGAATCAGAATTGCGAGCACCATCAGGGCGATCGCAAACAGTGAAATAACACGTCCTATCTTGAGAACGATGTCGTTCCACATCTGAAAGGGTAACAGCAACCATTTGAGCAACGCCATGGCGTCTATCCTCCCTAATGGCCCGAATTTGTTGTTTTATTCTTGGGCCTGTCTTTCCGACTTACTGTCGGTGCTTACTACGCATCTGTAAAGCGCCCATATGCGCCTTTTGAGAACACCAGGGGTTCACCTTCGCCCATTCGGGCTTGGGTGACTTCCCCGACAATGATTACATGATCCCCGCCGTCGTGGACCGCATGCTGCGTGCACTCGAAAGTTGCGAGGCACCCTTCAATGATTGGCGCTCCATTCGCGCCCTTAGACCACACAACGTCGGCAAAAGCGGTGCCGTCGCGCGCAAAGGTCTGACACAGGTCGATTTGATCGGCGCCCAAAATGTTGATGGCGTACTGCTTTGCATCGTGGAACGGCGGAAAGCGGCGTGACATTTTCGCTGGCGACCAAAGAACAAGCGGTGGATCGAGAGACAATGAAGAGAAGCTGTTTGCGGCAATCGCCAGCGGACCTTCTTCGGTTTCGCAGGTCACAATCGTGACGCCAGTCGCAAAGCGGCCAAGCGCATCGCGGAATTGGCGAGCAGTCTCTGGTCCGGGAACGAAAGTGGTCATTGGGCTATGGCCTTCGTCGAACATATCATGGCACCTCAAACCCTTGGGCCGCGGTATACAGCTCGAACCAAGTCTCGCGGTCCATCGGTACCTTGTTCGCATCAGAAAGTTTCTTGATACGATCAATATTGTTTGTGCCCATTACGGGGAGAATTCCCGACGGATGGTCAAGTAGCCAAGCTGTGGCAACTGCCGCAGCGTCGGTACCGCTGTCCGCAGCGATGCGTTTTAGTACGGACTGCACTTCACCAGAACCAGTCATCAAGCCGCCGCCACCGAGCGGAGACCAAGCCATCGGTGCAATTTCGTTTTCCTGAAGGAAGGCGATGTCACCATTGGTGAACGCGTCAAAGCAAGAGAGCGAAAGCTCGATCTGGTTCACGACCAGGTCGTTGTCCATTGCCGACTGAAGCAAAGAGAAATCCCAAGGGCGGAAATTGGAAACGCCAACCGCGCGGACTTTCCCGCTTTCGACAAGGTTATCAAGGGCTTCGCCGGTCTCGTTGTGGTCCATGAAGGGGTCTTGGCGATGGATCAGCAACAGATCGAGGTGATCCGTGTGCATCAGCTTCAGTGAACGCTCGACCTGTGCATTGAT
Source organism: uncultured Boseongicola sp. (assembly GCA_964414085.1). Lineage (GTDB taxonomy): Bacteria > Pseudomonadota > Alphaproteobacteria > Rhodobacterales > Rhodobacteraceae > Boseongicola. The sequence goes on from CAYPVG010000028.1 coordinate 16,838, forward strand.
GTGTTTCGCTGACGTGTCGTAGTGCTTAACGCGCGCATTCGGGAACGCGTCGCAGGGGACCACGATGTCCGTTTTTGAAACCAGCTCGATCTTGTCTCGTAGTGACGAGCTTTTGAGTGCATGGCCAAGCAATTCTTCGGATTTGTAGAGGCCATAGATATCGGCTTGGTCGATCGTAGTGATGCCTTGTTCGAGACACGCTTCGATTTTGGCCTGAATGTGCTCGGGCGACGTGTCGTCGGCCTCGTCCAGCCGCCACATGCCGTATACGATACGGGAAAAGCTAAGATCTTCAGTGAGTTGTACGCGGTTCATTATACTCTTTCTCCAACACCGAGAGGTGTTGCGGGGGTCTCGGACGGCACACGTC
>CAYPVG010000029.1:0-7355 GCA_964414085.1 uncultured Boseongicola sp.
ACTCGGCAAGACGCTTGGTTTGGACCCGACAATATGGGCAGTATTAGTCAGAGAAACATGCCAAAGGGACTTGAGAGGAAGATAATGCTAAATCGCCGTAAAGCGCGTCGCAAACACTTGCAGTTACGCGTAAAATTGCAGCTTCCCTCTTCGCCGCCGCTTCAAGCTCCTCCGGAGTTCCTAAGCCTATAAAAGGATCAAAGGCACTGGAAGACTCGCCTGCGACAAACCGACGAAACCCGGATGGCGTATCCATCTCCTCGAAAATGATTTCCTGCGGCAAGAAGGACGGCAATATCCGAATCCCACTGTAGCCAAGCGCCACAGATCCCAAAACCAATATGGTTTGGCGTTTGCTTTTGTCCAAGGAGGGTCACCATTACGCTGTTACTCTCATTTCACCTCTATTAAGCCGAAGACGGGTGCGTCAACTTTACAAACCGTTACATTTGTTTGCGTGAAAACAGGAAGTTGAGCTTGTATTCTATGTAAGCATCCGGACCCAAGATGGCCGTTCGAGTTGGAGATGACGATGTATCGATTATGGACGCCAATTGTTGCGCTTGTCGCCTCACCAGCGGCTGCCGATCCAGAGGGCTATGGCCATATGTCGGGATGGGGATATGGCATGGGCATGATGTTTGGGCCAATCTTGTGGATAGTTGTTCTGGGTTTGATGATTGCTGGGGTCATTTGGTTCGTCCGTAGCACGGAACAAGACGGCAAGAAAAAAGGCATATCTGACGCTTTAGGCGAACTCGACATGCGATTTGCCAAGGGCGAGATTGATGCTGATGACTACACCGCTCGAAAAAAGCTGCTGTCCGGCGACTGACAGCGTTTGGTTTGCACAGGTGGAAAGGCCCATTCCCGTTGTTTAGCGAGTTAATACCCAGATTCGACCGGGTTAATGAGATGCAAGTAACAGGCAAAAAACTCGGTATACTCGCAGCTGGTGGATCGGCCGCCCTTCTGGCCTCGGCATTTGTGTTCCAGCTCCTTGGCTACGCTCCCTGCGCGATGTGCATCTGGCAGCGCTATCCGCATGGAGTTGCGGTCGCCGCTGGCCTCATGCTCCTCATCGGGCTGCCAGTTGTTCTAACGCTTCTGGTCGGCGCGTTTTCTGCTGCGGCCACGGCAGCGATTGGTGTATTTCACACCGGCGTTGAGCGCGATTGGTGGGAGGGCCCAACATCCTGCACTGGCTCAGACGATGCGTTATCAGGCCTTTCGGGGTCGGCCCTTTTGCCGTCTGCGACTGATGAGCCCGTGAACTTAGTCATGTGCGACGAAGTGGTCTGGGAGTTTCTCACCCTCTCGATGGCGAGTTGGAATGCCATTTGGAGCGGAGTTCTGGCGTTAGTTTGGCTACTAGGGCTCCGCCAATTCATACGTCGTGCTCGCGTCAATTCCCTTTTGGCGTCAACTGAGAAAGCGAGCGAGAGTTAACAGTAAGGAACGTCATGCTGACGAGACGACATTTCATTCGTTCTTCCACGGCCCTTTTTTCCGCGCCCTTGGCCGGTGCTGCTTGGGGTCAATCTGATGAGCCAATCGATCCGACAGCGACTAACGCGGTCATCGAAGAAGCACCGGTGCGCCAGCCAATCTCCGACCGTAGTATGTGGTCAAGATGGGACGCGCGCGTCACTCCTGCGAACTACGATCCTGCAACATCGAACCCTTGGAGCTTTCACAAGCGGTTTTTACCGCAACGAGTTGAAGCGAAGGTTGGCCTGAAGCCGGGTGACATCCATGTCGATGCGGTTGCACGCTATCTCTACCATATCGAGCCTGAGGGTACAGCGATGCGATATGGTGTCGCCATTGCGAAGGGCGATCTCTACGAGCCGGGAACGTACTCAATTCGAATAAAGCGAAAATGGCCGACGTGGCGCCCGACGGACGAGATGATTGAACGAGATCCTGATGCATTCGAGCAGTTTGCAGATGGCATGGACGGTGGACCGACGAACCCTCTGGGATCGCGGGCTTTCTATTTGTTTGTTGGAAATCGCGACACGTACCTTCGCATTCACGGGACGCCGTATCCGCGTTCTATCGGCAGGCGGGCGAGTTCCGGTTGCGTTCGCATGGTTATGGCCCACATCATCGGGCTTTATGAAAACGTTCAGGTTGGTTCCTCTGCCTATTTGTACGCACCAGAAACTAACCTTTCTGCCCGCAGCTGAGCAGCCGGCTAACTCCAATTTAGCTCTGGCGTTGGATACAAATGTGCTGCCCGCCTTTACTAACTAGCGGCAGAAGTGTCGTTTCCACCGGACCATCATGTTCGTACCAGTAGCATCCGTCGTCCTCGAGGAGCTTGACCGCCTTTAAATTTTGATTAGGGGCGGCTATCGCCACAACTTCCTCAGGCAACTTGCGAAGATACTCGCCGGTTGGAGCACAGGAGGCGACAGTCGCAAATATCAGAAGTACGAGTGGTCTTCGCATGTCAGTAGCTTTCGGTGGCTGATCGAAAAGTCTCACTGAGCTTGTTAAATTCATAGTAACAGAGGGGCCAGCCCATTCCAGCATCTGCTGCCTGGCACACTATCTGTTATGAAGTAATGTTAACGTTGAGGCGAGCGACGTCAAAAGCGCGGCAAGCAAACCGAAAATTACGATCGCTATCACTGCGTGGCCTGTGGAGTTAGGGAAAATTCTAGTGATTGGTCGCAAGATTGAGGACCGTTGAATTGACGACGAATAGAGCGGCAATGCGCTTATTAGTGTCGCGTAGAGGTAAACGCCGGAAATATTCTCGAAAAGAGCAGATCGTGCGAGGGTCGGCGCGACAACGCTTAAGGCAGTTGCACGACTTCCGCCGAAAGACCCGAACCAGTCAGCCGATAGTACGTAGATCAAAAAGTGAAGACCGACAAAGATGCTAATCCTGGCGACGATATCAAAAGCGATAAAGACAGCAGGATCATGTTTACTTCTTGGCTGGCTGATTGAAAGCGCGAAGAGAAAATAGCCGACGTAATTCACAGCCACGACTACCGGGATTCCATTCGTAATAATCTGTCTTAAGAAACGCGAAAGATTGGCACTTCCTGTGACCAGCGCTGATGCGAAGCCAGGCGAAAGAAAAACATAAAGTGCCAGCACCGGTATCAGCCCTGCTAGACTAAAAAGTAGCACGTTTCGCAGGAAGAGCATCCCCGGCATTTCAATTGAGAAATATCGCTCCAAAATGTACCGGGCCCAGCTTGAGTTGAATGCACACCTTAGGCTCACTCCACCAGGAATTGCCATTTGGGTACGGACTGGCGTGCTTGCCTCTATTCAAAGATATCAATGGGCCACCCACGCCGTAAAGGGCGTCTGCAAGCCACAATTTGGGTGGGGGTTTCCGCGATGCTCCGCGCAACGCCGGAGGCTGCAATCACAATCGCTGCAAGTGCTAAAGCGCGGCGCGCTCCAAATCGATCGACCACAGCACCACATGGTACGGCGGCGAGTATGTACACCAATGGCCATGCACCAAGAATTGCGCCAATTTCGGAATTGCCTATTCTAAAGTCCGCCCGAATAGCGCTGATTAACGGCGCCAGCGACGTAATCATCAGTCCAAAACAACTATTTGTCAGACGCCGAAAAGGACGAGCCAACGCTTTTTGTGTTCCACCATAGGTATCAGTAGATACTCGGCGAAAGATGCGGGCAGCCTGGTCGCATGCGAAAGCCGCCAAGACGGGCGGCCGGGGGAAATGCGCAGAGTTGCTCGAATGTCATGCCTATTCAAAGCACCTATCAGAGCGCACTTCAATCGATCAGGATTCCATTGATCGGAAGCCGACTTCCCAGCCGGTTCGGCGAAACCGAGAAGCCAGCAACTCGGCCATTTGTTCCTTGCGCAAAACTTGTCGGAATGGGCTCAAAGCGGGAATTTTGAGTCTTTTCGTCAGATGTCTCTTTTGAGCCCAAAGCGGTCATTAATTGCAGCAGGAGCCACCCTCTTGAATTGGTGGGCAGGCCACCGTTCCATATGAGCAATAAACACAACAGTCGCCAGGCAATGGTTTCAATACGGTGTTGCACGAACTGCACTCATAGAACCACTGACAGGCATCCGTCGGCATAGTTTCCACGGCTGTGTGGCCACATTCAGGGCAAGTAATTGCACTCTCGAGAGAGATTTTTAGATCATCCATAGTTTCACATCAGGGTTATGAGGAAGTCATTTATCCGGGCTTCGTTGAGAACAATCACCCAAGCGACAGCGGTCAAGAAAGTGCTACCAATCAGCAGACCCTTTAAGTGATTGAGCGAACCTTGCTTTACGCATTGGAACCAAGCCGCGATCAAAAGTACTGTCGCGATGCCAAGCACGTAGAAGCTCGCAGCGGCGATCTTCCCAAAGACTGACAACCAACTCCCGCCCAAACCCAAGAGGATCATTGTCATGGGCATCACGCAGCATGTCGCAACGCCAAGTGCGGACAGTGAGCCAACGTAGCTTGCCCATAGTGACTTTTTCATGGGCGAGTTGACCTCCAGAGCGCAAACATTGTGCGAGTTGCCTCGGCTTCCCATAGTGGAGCGGTGGCCGCCACAAGGAAAAACAACGTTGCGGGTAGTAGGATCGCGATGGTCGAGCGAAGTCGCGATTTGCATACCTTGGCGGTCCAGACCCGATACCAGGCCCATAAGAGAACCGCACCAACCACCACCACAATAGGCACCCTATTGGCAACAAACGGGCTAAGATAAAAAAGCCAAGTACCACCAAGTCCTATGATTGAAAGACCGATAGGTAAAATACAGCAGGACGCGGACACGAAAGCCAAAAGCCCAGCACCGGCCACCACGAGGCGGCTTGGACCGTTTGGCTGATTCCTTGTCGCTTGGTCGAGACTTGTTTCCATACTCGCTATATGCATGCTGTAGTTCCTACAGGAGCAATAAGGAAATCATCACATGATTGCGATTGGTGAGGCAGCACGTGTGAGTGGCGTCTCGATTGAGACGATCCGGTACTACGAACGGGAAGGTGTCGTTCCTATTCCAAAACGCGCAGCAAATGGACGGCGAGTTTATTCTCCAAAGGAGGTTGGACGGCTTCGGTTTATTAAGCGATGCCGTGATCTCGGCTTTTCAATAGCTGAAGCAAAGGGACTACTTTCGTTGTCAGAGAGTGAAATCAGCAATTGTGAGGTCGTAAAAGACATAGGGACTGGCCATCTGAAAGCGGTTCGCCAAAAAATAGCAGAGTTGAAAGCTTTGGAAGTCGCGCTGGAAGAACTAACTGCCAACTGCAAGGCAGGATCTGTATCATGCCAGATGCTTGAAGCTTTAGCGCGGTAGTTGAGCAAGGAGTTGGTTAGGAGCGACATTGACCGTCTTGCGGACACGCGGAAGAGGTCGCCTAACGTCCGTGCAGAGCCCGACCTTGCCGTTGTTCCAGGAGCGGTGAATTTCGGCTTCCGCACATCTTACAAAACTCGCGCGCAAATTTCGCGCGCAATACTCAAGCGGCTTGGCGACGTGCGGAAAGCGTTGCCATTCATTCGGAACTCGTTCCAAGAGCATTGAGCAAGCACATATCGTTCAGTACATCTAATTCGAACGGTTGCGCAGCGGTACAGAAGCCTGACTCGGGGTTTGATGGACTTATACCTGATCTTTCTGACTCTCGGCACACTCTTCTTGCTGGGGTTACTTGCAGACCAACTCGGGCAACGCACATTGCTGCCGCGGGTAACTCTGCTGCTGATCTGCGGCGTTGCAGTCGGCGGCTCGGGGCTGAATCTGCTGCCGCCTGCAACCGAATACTGGTTCGAATTTCTGTCGGTTTCTGCTCTGACAATGGTTGCCTTCCTGCTGGGCAATTCACTTTCATTGAGAAACTTGCGTGAATACGGGGCGGCGATCATTTCCATCTCTCTGTCGGTGGTGATCGTAACAATTGCGATCATCAGTGGAGGGCTCTGGGCTGCCGGTCTGAATTTGGAACTTGCGCTCTTGCTGGGCGCTATTGCTACAGCAACAGACCCTGCCGCCACTCAGGATGTAATCCGTCAGTCCAAGGCTAAAGGCGGGTTCCCGAAGATCTTGTCTGGGATTGTCGCCATTGATGATGCTTGGGGCGTGCTGGCTTTTTCTTTGGTTCTGATCCTCGTAGGCATGCTGGCCGGAACAACGACGAACGGCAGCCTTTTTGTCGTTGCGTGGGAAATCGGCGGTGCAATAGCTCTGGGGGCAGCCCTAGGATTGCCAGGTGCCTATCTCACCGGTCGACTTTCTGAGGGAGAACCACTTCAAACCGAAGCCTTGGGAGTTGTGTTCTTGTGTGCCGGTTTAGCACTATGGTTGGATGTGTCTTTCCTGATCGCCGGCATGACCGCAGGAGCGATTATCGTTAATCTAGCGCGGCATCACTCACGCGCTTTTCATGAGATCGAACATTTCCAGTGGCCGTTCATGATCCTGTTTTTCATCCTGGCAGGAGCGTCGCTCGATGTACGCGCTCTAGGTGATGTAGGATTGGTTGGATTGGGGTATGTTGCTCTGCGAGTGCTCTCGCGAGTTTGTGGCGGTTGGATAGGAGCCAGCATTGGTAGAGCACCGCGCGAGCACAGAAAGTGGTTTGGAATGGCTTTGCTGCCGCAAGCGGGGGTCGCGGTTGGGCTTGCTCTAATCGCCGCCGAGGAATTTCCGGAATATGCCCAAGCCATATTATCGGTCACAATCGGGACCACGGTTGTATTTGAACTACTAGGCCCGCCTTGTACCGCACTAGCTCTCCGAAAGACGGCAGCCAACGAAGAACCAGCTTCCGAGCTTTGATTCGCGTTTAATTCGAACTGGGCCTTCCCGCCACGGTTGATGGAACTTAGGCGGTTACAAAGGACCGCTTTTGACACGTCGCTTTCCCGATAGCGGCCGTCGTGGCAAATGTGGCGGACGGCAACATAGTCCGCATAGCGGTCGTAGGTGTTTGCCCAACGCCGGGTAAACCTGAGCATTCAAGCCAAATGATTGCACCGCACCCAAAGCTTTCCAGTTGTACTCGGAGCTTTCTAGGTTTCTGGTGCCTGGTTTCTATTCAATGCCCGCTGACGCAAAGAGCGCCTCCATATCAGGGTTATACTTGGCAAGCGCTGCCGGCGTCTCGATGTTCGTTGAAACCGCATATGGATCCGCACCAGCCTCGAGCAGCACCATTGCCGCTTTCGGATGTGCATTGAAAACGGCAAGATGCAATGCCGTTACACCGCTGGCACCGTTCTCGGCATTTATGGACTCACCGCCGCTTAAGAGTGCAGAGATAGCGTTCGAAGAACCGGCTGCGGCCGCAAACTGAAGTGGGATGAGATCGTAGATCCTTTCTCTGTCTTTTGCTC
>CAYPVG010000030.1:0-2592 GCA_964414085.1 uncultured Boseongicola sp.
GCACCCGCGCAATCCTCGACTGGATGGCAGAGAATGGTGAGGCAATGGACGTCTGCCTCGTGGGAGAACCGACTTGCCCGAACAAACTGGGTGATACCATCAAGATCGGACGACGCGGCTCGATGACTGGGTATTTCACGGCCACCGGTGTGCAAGGTCACTCCGCCTACCCGCATCGCGCTAAAAACCCTGTGCCTGCCCTTGCACGTCTTATGGACAGGCTGGCCAGCCACACGCTCGACGAAGGCACCGAGCACTTTGATGCCTCGACCCTGGCCGTCACCACATTTGACACAGGCAATCCCGCGAACAACGTCATACCGGCCAGTTGTCGCGCGACAGCCAACATCCGCTTCAACGACAGCCACTCTTCTAAGAGCCTGACCGACTGGATGTTGGCAGAAGCCGCGAAGGTCAGCGAAGAAACAGGGATCGATATCGAGATGGTAACGCAGGTTTCCGGCGAGAGCTTCGTGACCCCGCCGGGTGACCTCTCCACGCTTGTCAGCAAAGCCATAAAATCTGAAACCGGTCTGACACCCGAGTTGTCCACCACCGGCGGCACGTCAGATGCGCGTTTTGTGAAGTTGCACTGCCCGGTGGTAGAATTCGGCCTTGTCGGTCAAACCATGCATCAGGTGGACGAGCATGTGGCAGTGGCCGACATTCACGCCCTGAAAGCGGTCTACGGTCGCATCCTTCGCGATTACTTCTTGGCCTCGGCATGATCGACATTTCCCTGACCAACGATGTCGATAGCTGCCTCGCTGTCCGCTACACGGTCTTCGTTGAAGAACAAGGGATCGCGCTGGAAGAAGACGTGGACGGCCTTGACGAAGAAGCCATCCAAATCCTCGTCCGCGACGGGGATCAACCGGTTGGTACGCTTCGCATTCTGGTCAAAGACACCACTGCGAAAATCGGCCGCCTCGCTGTGCTGAAAAGTCATCGGGGCAGGGGGCTTGGGCGCGATCTCATGCTGGCCGCGCTTGAGCATCTCCAAGCGCAGGATCACCTGACCAAGGTTAAACTCGGCGCACAAATTGAAGCCATTGGTCTCTACGAAAGCCTTGGGTTTAGGCCCGAGGGCGACACTTTCATGGACGCAGGCCTCCCGCATCAGATGATGGTGCGCGCGCTTTGAGGCGGAACACCCTTATTGTCATGGTGAAGGAACCGCGACCCGGTCGCGTCAAAACGCGTCTCGGAGCGGATATTGGCCTGACCAACGCGGCTTGGTGGTTCCGCCATCAGACGCGCCGTCTATTGCGCCGGCTGCACGATCCTCGTTGGGACGTCGTTCTGGCCGTAGCTCCGGATTACGAAGGGCTCCAAAGCCGTGTCTGGCCGCCCGACCTGCCGCGCTTGCCGCAAGGCCCGGGAAATCTTGGTGACAGGATGGCGCGTCTCTTACGCGCAACCGAAGGCCCAAGTATTGTGATTGGCGCGGATATTCCCGGTATTGAACGCGACCACATTGCCGAAGCCTTCTCGGCACTTGGACAAAATGCGTCTGTCCTCGGCCCTGCACCTGACGGTGGCTTCTGGCTTGTCGGTCTTGCCCACCCGTCTCGCGCACCCAATGCGCTGTTCCAAAGCGTCCGCTGGTCCACAAAAGACGCCATGCGGGATACGGAAGGCACGCTTCCAATCCCGGTCGCCCATGTTGCAGCTTTGCGCGACGTCGACACAGTAGCCGATCTCTGACCACTCACCCTTTCGAAAATACCTCCTAGGGGGTGCGGGGTGACGGGACGTCCCCCGCTTATCGTGGCGCGCCAAAGGCGCGGCGCAAAACCCCTAGTGACCCGGACAATCCCGCGTGATAGCTGCAGGTTTATGGCGCGCATCCCCACCAAAGACGAAATTCTGGCCTGGATCTCGGACAACCCGACCCAGACCTCCAAGCGCGACATCGCCAAAGCTTTTGGCATCAAGGGAGCGGCGCGGATCGATCTCAAGCGTCTTTTGAAAGAGCTCGCCGAAGACGGCCATCTCGAAAAGCGCCGCAAGACCTACCGCGACCCCGACAGCCTGCCGCCCGTGTCTGTCCTTCAAGTTACGGAGCCCAGTAGTGACGGCGATCTCTTTGCGCGCCCGCTTGAATGGCAAGGGGAGGGGCCAGAGCCTGTAATCCTCCTGATCCTTCGCGCGTCGGATCCTGCACTGGGCGCGGGTGACCGTATCTTGGCGCGTCTGACGAAGGTTCAAGCTGAAGATCACGCCTATGAGGGGCGCTTGATCCGCCGCATCGGCACGAACCCTCGCCGCGTCCTCGGCGTCTTCCGCAAGCTGACTGAGGGCGGTCGCATCCTGCCCATCGACAAAGGCACCGACCGTGAATGGCGTGTGAACGCTGACGCCACCCACGGCGCGACAGACGGCGAATTGGTCGAAGCCGAGCAGGCTGGCCCAAAAGACCGCATGGGCCTGCCCCGTGCGCGCATCGTCACCCGCCTGGGCGACCCGAGCGCACCGAAAGCCGTCTCTCTCATCGCGATCCACCAGCACGGCATCCCCGATGATTTCCCCGATGCGGCCATCGCCGAAGCAGATAGGATGGAACCTGCGGGTCTCACCGGGCGCGAAGAC
>CAYPVG010000031.1:0-3737 GCA_964414085.1 uncultured Boseongicola sp.
ACGAAGACGGTTTGACACCTATGCCCGTCGAACGCCGCTGTACATCTGCCGCCGGCAAAGTCGCCTCGCAGTGATGGAAGTAGATCACCTTCCCCATGCTCCCGTCGATTTGATCGGGCTTTCGTAGGGCATAGGTGTCAAACCGTCTTCGTGGGACTCGTCCGCTTTGACAGCACGCTTCGTCAAGACAGCCCGCACCAATCGTGCACCTAGAAACCTCAGCAAAACCACCGCCGCGATAAACAGCGCCACTCCGCCCAAAAGCGAACCCATGCCAATATCTACACAGGCATCTCCGGCTCCAAACATGACCGCTTCGAAAATACTCACCGTTTCGCGACATTGGATATCCCCGAAGAGCATCAGGCTTCGACCTCCGAGCGACCAATACCCTTGAGCCACCGAACAAAATACCGCACGGGCCAGCGCAAGATCGAGGCTGCTGCTGCGAAGATGAGCAGACCTATCAAAACGCCGTTCTCCCAAAATACCCACCCGAGCAGAGGAAACCCGATGGTCATCAATACGTATGCTGACGGCCAGTGCTTGTGCTTGGAGGGCAACATCGCAATGACGTTGGCTGACACAAGCCAGACAAGCGCTGTGATGAACGACGGGGTCATTATGGCGTCTCCTCTTGTGGGCTCCGCAGACGGGTCAACACGCAACCTCCGATGTGGCGAAGCGGACGGCGAAACATGGACAGAAACGCAAATGTGCCGAAGGCAACCCAGAGCCACCCGTGCGCGATGCCAATCCAGACAATCAGCACCGGTGCTGCGATCAACAACAGTAGCCCTGGCGGGAACTGTTGGCGCATAGGCAAAGTCGCGACAATAGTCGCGGCTATCACCCAAAAAGCACCCAGAATCAAAGGCAGGCTCATGTGTCTCTCCGTTTCGCCCCACGCATTAACGGGTGAAGAAGGCATGAATTGGGCGAACGCACGCACCGACGTAATACCGACGTCATACCGACGCGATACCGATTAAAGATTTCGAGCCATATTCTAGAATAGCGAGAGCTGATCGCCCGCCTGTGGAGGCACCTGAAACAGGTCCGTTCTAAGGGGTGGAAGGTCGTTTTGAAGGCCCAATCGGCGGCAAGCGAGCTTGAAACGGTGCGAGATCAGTTGGGCATAATGCCCCTCTCCGCGAAGGCGTTTGCCCCACTCGGGATCGTAGTCTTTGCCCCCACGACTTTCACGAACTTTTCCCAGTATCTTATTGGCATGGTTCGGAAATTCTGCCTCGACCCACTCTTTGAAAAGCGGCGCAACTTCGCGAGGTAACCGAAGCAGGATCCAACTGGCCGCAATAGCACCGGCCTCCGCTCCAGCCTCCAGAAGCGCTTCCAACTCGTGATCTGTCAATCCGGGCACAACTGGCGATGTCATGAGGCGAACTTGAACCCCGGCGTCGCTTAATCGACGGATCGTCTGCAATCGACGTTTCGGAGAAGGCACCCGAGGCTCCATTCTACGCGACACTAAAGCATCCAAAGTTGTTAGGCTTATGCCAACGCGCACCAATCCTTTGGTTGCCATTTCTTCAATGATATCAATGTCGCGCTCGATCAGCGTTCCTTTAGTGACGATCCCAACCGGATGATTGAAGTCATTCAAAACCTTCAAGACACGCCGCATGATCTGGTGCTCTTTTTCGATTGGCTGATACGGATCGGTATTCGTTCCAATCGCAATAAGGCGAGGATTGTAGGACTTGGCCCGCAGTTCTCTCGCCAGAATGTCGGGCGCCTCTGGCCGCGCGATCAAACGCGTTTCAAAGTCCAATCCGGGCGAAAGTCCAAGATAAGCATGCGTCGGCCTTGCAAAGCAGTAGATGCAACCGTGTTCACACCCTCGGTAAGGATTGATGGAACGGTCAAATGACAGGTCAGGCGACGTATTGCGTGTTATGACTTTGCGCGGGCGTTCGATGCTTACATTTGTTCTTAAGGTTGGTTGTGTATCGTCCTGAGACCAGCCGTCGTCGAAGCAATCTCGGTCAAATCTTTCAAACCGCCCCGGACGGTTCGATTGTGCCGCCCGGCCCTTCGCGTTTCGATCGACAGTATGGGAATAATCCGGCATTCACGCTTTTTAGAACAAAGCATGAACAAATTCAATCTGCATAATCTTACGCCACGTCATACTTGCCTTACCTCAGGGCACCCTAGCTTTCGTCCCAGTCGGGTTCTGGGAGGGGACGAGTTCATGAATAAATTAGCCGCAACGCTGGCCCTTGCGCTGGCGACACCCGCATACGCCGACACGCTCGGCCCTTACACTGAACTTTTGGTGTTTGGTGACAGCTTGAGCGATCCTGGCAATGTGTATGCTGCAACCGGGAATACCTTCCCACCTGCGCCGTATTTTGAGGGCCAGTTCAGCAATGGAGATACCTGGGCCTCGATCCTGGGAGCGGATATTGGGTCTGGCACAAACTTTGCCTACGGCGGCGCGACTGCCCTGCAAACCACTCAAGATGGTTTGGATATTCCGGATTTCATTGACCAACGCGCGTTATATGAGGCCTCTGATGTGGATCTTGGTGAAAATCCGCTGACAGCTGTTTGGTTTGGCGGCAACGACTTGCGTGTCCTGCTTTCACCTGAAGGTGCAGGCGTCGATGCATCTACACTGATTGGAGACGTGGTCACTGAAATCGTCGCCGGTATTATTGATCTTTCCAGCAGTCAGCTTGACGATTTTCTTGTTTTTGGCCTTCCAGATTTTGGTGCCATTCCGGGCGTAAATCAGGACGCAGACTTGTCGGCGACTGCTTCCGGGCTGTCGACCGCTTTCAATACGGCCCTGTCGCAAACTCTGACCTTTGTTTTCGGTGGAAGCCCCACGAATGTCAGCTTCTTCGACACGCAAGGGTTCTTCGCCGATCTGCTTCTGGAAGCCGACACGTTTGGCATCACCAACACCACCGATGCTTGTCTTGTCGCGGACAACGACGAGACTCCTGAGATCAATGAAGCGTTTTTCTGCGGTCTCATTACTGATCCTAGCACGTACGCATTCTTCGACGGCTTGCATCCGACCGCACCCATTCACGCTGCACTCGCAGCGGAGCTTCGAGGCACGTATGCACCTGTCCCGCTTCCCGGCTCTATCGCCTTTGCACTTGGCGGGCTGGTGCTTCTGGGAGGCGTCGCGCGTCGTCGTAAAGTCGCGGGCGCATAGGATTTCGTCGCAATCCGTCTTTTCTGTTTGTCTCTATTGGCTTAAGTCTCACTAAGTTGAGCAGGGAGACGCCACAATGTCCGATGATGCAGAAGACGATATCGTCCTGAGCGAACTCGATGACGAGGAACTTGTGCTGCAAATGCACGATGACCTTTACGATGGTCTCAAGGAAGAAATCGAGGAAGGCGTCAACATTCTGCTGGAGCGCGGTTGGGAACCCTATCGCGTTCTGACCGAAGCGTTGGTTGGCGGCATGACCATCGTCGGAAACGACTTCCGCGACGGTATCTTGTTCGTTCCAGAAGTGCTTCTCGCGGCAAACGCGATGAAGGGCGGAATGGCTATCCTGAAACCGCTCCTTGCTGAGACAGGCGCGCCGCGGATGGGCAAGATGGTTATCGGAACTGTAAAGGGCGACATCCACGATATCGGCAAAAATTTGGTATCAATGATGATGGAAGGGGCCGGTTTTGAGGTCTTCAATTTGGGCATCAACAACTCAGTCGAAAACTTCCTTGAAGCGATCGAAGCACATCAGCCT
>CAYPVG010000032.1:0-3155 GCA_964414085.1 uncultured Boseongicola sp.
ATTGCGTGATATGGAAATGGTCCAATTCCACCCCACCGGCCTTTTGGCCGGTGACCACACGCGAATGACTGGCACGGTGCTCGAAGAAGGGCTCCGCGGCGCGGGGGGCCAATTGATCAGCCACTCCGGCCAACGCTTCATGTTTGACTACGACGCCAAAGGCGAACGCGCGACCCGCGACGTCGTCAGCCGCGGCATCTATGCCGAGATGCGCAAGAACAATAACCCCGAGCAGGAAGGCGTCTTCATTTCGATGTCCCATTTGGGGCCGGACAACGTGCGCAAGAAGTTCAAGGGCATGGTCAAACGCTGCGCAGATAGCGGCTTCGACCTCGCGGCAGACAAAGTTGAGGTCGTCCCGACCGCGCATTACTTCATGGGCGGTGTGGTGGTCGACGTGGACACGCGCACCGCGATGGAGGGTCTCTACGTGGCGGGCGAAGATGCGGGGGGTGCCCACGGATCCAACCGCCTCGGCGGCAACGGCGTGGCCAACTCGACGGTCTACGGCGGGATCGCGGGCGACACGATGGGCGCGGATGTGGCGGGCATGTCTTTGCGCGACCCCGACGAAGACGTCCTCGCGGCAGAGCTTGAACGCGCGATCTACCCGCTGACCCGAAAGCCGGATCTGGTCTTGCCGCTTCGTAAACAGCTGCAGGACTGCATGTGGGAAGATGTCGGCGTCATGCGCACCAAGACCGGGATGAAACGTGGTCTAAATGGCATCGCCGCGGTCTCAGACAGCCTCATGGACGTTGGCGTCGACGGCAGCAACCTCGCCTTTAACCTCACTTGGCATGATTGGCTGAACCTGCGCTCCCTCTGCGACATCTCCGAAGTCATCACAAAGGCTGGCCTCGCCCGCGAAAACTCGCGCGGCGCACACTACCGCGAAGACTTTCCCGACCCCGGCGCTATGGAAGACAGCGAATTCACCGTCGCCGAACTGAAAGACGGCGAGGTCACAGTCACCCGCGCGCCGGTCGAATTCACCATCGTGAAGCCCGGCGAAACGATCCTGCCGAAAGATGCACCCGAAACACTGGTAGCTGCACAATGATCCCTATCAATCTCATCCAATCCACCGCCGAAACTCTCATGGACAAGGCCGCCATCGAAATCCCGCAGGACTACCTCGATGGGCTCAAGCACGCGGCCAAAAGCGAAGACGGCGACCTGTCGTCTTTCGTCCTCAAGGCCATGCTCGAGAACTACGAGGCTGCCAAGGAAGACCGTCGCGCCATGTGCGGCGACACCGGCGTTCCGCGCTGGTTCGTGAAAATGGGCAACGAGGCGCAGGTTGAAGGGGGCATGATCGCGCTCGAAGCTGCGTTGCGCCGCGCCACCGCAAACGCCACCAACGGCGTCCCCCTCAGACCAAACCGCGTTCATCCGCTTTGGCGAACCGACCATAACAACAACGTTGGCATCGGCGCGCCCGAGATCGAATACGGCTTTGAACCGGAAGGCGCATGGATCGACCTTATCACGGTGCACAAAGGTGGATTGTTCGGCACTGATTACCGCATGCTTTTCCCCTCAGACGGCATCCAGGGGATCAAGCGGTTTTACCTCGACAGTCTCATGGCCTTCGGCAAACGCGGGCTAGCTTGCCAGCCCGCTATCATCGGCATCGGTCTAGGTGGTTCCAAAGACATCTGCATGACTCTCGGCAAACGTGCCTCAACTCTGCGTGTCGTCGGCTCGCGCAACTCTGACCCAGAGATTGCAAAGATGGAGGACGAGTTCAAAGAGCTTGGAAACTCCATCGGCATGGGCGCTATGGGTTTTGTCGGCAAGAACATGGTGATCGATTGCAATATCGAGGTCGGCTATTGCCACACCGGCGGAATGCCTATGTCCGTCCACGCGTTCTGCCTGTCGTCACGCCGCGCGGTCGCCCGCATTCATGCAGACGGGCGCGTCGAACATCGCACCGACCCTGACTGGTTCACCCCGTATCAGCGGCGCGAAACCATCGACTGGGACCCGATTCAGGAGGCCGCAGAATGAGCCCGCGCGAAATCCGCCTCTCCACAACACCCACGCCGGAAGCCATTGCCGAGCTCCGCCTTGGTGATGTCGTTTACCTCGACGGCCTTATGTACACCGCACGCGAGGGCGTCTACATGCGCGCACTCGAAGACAAGGCTAACATTCCGATGGAGCTCCCCGCGAAATCCGCCGCCAATTTTCACTGTTCGCCAGCCGCTCGCGTCAATGAAGACGGCACATTCGACATGGGCGCTGTGACCGCCACGGCTTCTTTCCGCTTTGCCAAATGGTTGCCTGAATGGATGGACAAAACAGGGGCCAAACTCATAGTCGGCAAAGGAGGAATGACGTCGAAAGACTACAAAGAGTATTTCGTTCCCAATGGCGCAATCTACCTGTCCACGGTGGGCTACGGCACCGGAGCGCTCCTCGGTCGTGGCGTCGAAAAGGTCGAAGCGGTCCACTGGAATGAAGAGCTTGGCATCGCTCAAGCCATGTGGGTCATCAAGTGCAACAAGATGGGTCCGTTCATCGTCGCGTCCGACCTGGACGGGAACTGCCTGTTCGAGCGGGAAAATGCGAAGATCGCCGAAAACGTCGAGCGCGTTTATGAGGGAACGAAGCCCGCAATTCTCAAGCGCTACGGCGAAACGGATGATCGGTCAGACGAGGTTGTCTAGAAAACCTCACTTACGATCACGCCGACGCCCATAAGGAACGACAAGAAGATCAAGAGCCGCCGGAAGCCCGTGTCGCTCAATCGTTTGAACACGAAAATCCCAACCTGTGCGGCAACCAAACCGACAGGAATGGTGATCAACATCGCCTGCAAGACTGTGTTGTTGTAAGCGCCTTGAAGAAACAACAGGAAGATCGTGGTGCTCAGGATCGCCCCGTTGAACGGCTGCAAGACCGCGCGGGTCTCGGCCTTGGGCCATGGTCGGATCGACAACCACATCTGCGGTAATGCACCGGACACTGCAGCTGTACCGCCAAGAATCCCGCCGACGAACCCGACACCGCTATCAATCCACGGCGTGCGTTTTGAGAACGCGGGCAATGACGCCCGCAGTCCAAAGTAAATACCGTAGACGATCAGGAACGAAGCGACCGCGACGCGCAGCGTTGTCGTATCCACCACATCCAACAAAGCAAGG
>CAYPVG010000033.1:0-3734 GCA_964414085.1 uncultured Boseongicola sp.
GGCACGGCGCGACCAAAGCTTCCGCCTCCACACAAAAGGCGCACCCGAAACCATATTTGAGCTTTGTGAGAGTGCCCTGTCCGACGATGGTCCCGAGCCACTGGACGATCCGAAGCGCGAGGAACTTCTCTCTGCTTACCATCAGATGGCGTCTGCTGGTCAACGCGTCATTGCGATAGCGCTACGGGATCAAAAGACCGCCGAAGATGTATCCGAGTGCGATCTGACTTTCGTCGGCTTGGTCGGTCTAATCGACCCACCCCGCCCTGAAGTCCGTGGGGCGATTGAGTTGGCGAACCGAGCTGGTATCCGAGTCATCATGGTGACGGGTGACAGCGCGATCACAGCAGGCGCGATCGCCGAGCAGGTTGGACTTGGATCACCACCGTCAATTTCAGGTGACGACGTCGACACGTTGAGCGATGAAGAGTTGGCCGATCGGCTCAAGAAAGACGTGCTTTTCGCCAGGACCCGCCCGGAGCATAAGCTTCGCATCGTCAAAGCACTCCAATCTCACGGTCAAATCGTCGCCATGACTGGCGATGGGGTCAACGATGCACCCGCGCTCAAGCAAGCCGATATCGGCGTCTCGATGGGGCAGCGCGGAACAGACGTGTCCAAGAACGCCTCTGACCTTGTGCTACTTGACGACAATTTCGCCACAATCGTCGGCGCCATTGCAGAAGGACGGCGCCAGTTCGACAACGTCAGAAAGTTTGTGCGATACCTCCTTTGCTCAAACGCAGGCGAAGCTATCGCAATTTTCGTAAACCTAGCTCTTGGTGGGCCACTGGTTTTCCTCGCCACTCAAATATTGTGGATGAACCTGATTACAGACGGACTTACAGCCGTGGCACTTGGGCTGGAGAAGGCCGAGAGCGACCAGATGTCAGAGCGACCACGACCGAAAAACGAGCCCATAATTGGCCGACGTGGCGTCGGTTTGATTGCGCTCTTTGGTATGTACACCGGAGCCATGAGTCTTTTCGTCTTCTATTCTCTTTTACCGCAGGGAACGGATCTAGCGAGAACGGCAGCATTTACGGGAATGGTGGTCTTCGAGAAAGCAAGCGTCTTCGCGTTCCGATCACTGACCCGACCAACATGGTCGATTGGCTGGTTTTCAAACCCTATTCTTTTCGCTGCATTTACGGTTAGCTTGGGGCTGCAAGTCTCCGCGGTCTACTGGGCGCCCTTGCAAACGCTTCTCAAAACCGTACCGCTTGGGGTGGAGCAATGGAGCCTGATCGTGTTGCTCGCGCTGCCGCTTATCATCGTCCCTGAGATCGTCAAGTCGATTGGTTTGGTTAAACGGCAACGGATGGCGATTTGATTTTGAGCGCAGTTTCGCAACGCACACGAGCGTCCTGTTGCAAGATCAAAATTTCACGGATTGTAGGTCTTTTACTCGCCTCTAAGGTGAATTGTTTAGACGCATCAATGCGCCTCGCTGCCGCCCTTCTTCTCCGCCTCGGCAACATGCCGTTTGACGTTTAGGAAGCTGTCCGGGGTTACCGAGATCGAGTCGATCCCAGCATCCACAAGGACGCGCGCGAACTCGGGGTAGTTCGACGGCGCCTGCCCGCACAGACCAACCTTGGATCCAGAGGCATGCGCCTTCTCGATGACCGTTCTGATCATCCACGTCACGGCTTCATGTTTTTCATCGAATAGCGGTGCAAGCTTATCGCTGTCCCGGTCGATACCAAGCGTAAGCTGCGTGAGGTCGTTTGACCCGATCGAGAAACCGTCGAAGCGCGCAGCGAACTCCTGGGCCAGTATGACGTTCGATGGAACCTCGCACATCACATAGATCTGCAGCCCGTTCTCACCGCGCGACAGCCCTGCTTCTTTCATCACGCCAAGAACACAGTCTGCCTCTTCAGGCGTCCGGCAGAATGGGATCATTACAAGTACGTTGTCGAAGCCCATTTCTTCGCGAAGCTTTTTGATTGCTTTGCATTCCAGGAGGAAGCCTTCGCGGTACTCCGGATCGTAATATCTCGATGCACCGCGCCACCCGATCATTGGGTTTTCTTCGTGCGGCTCGAAACCTCGGCCGCCCAGAAGATCTGCATATTCGTTTGTCTTGAAGTCGCTCATGCGCAGGATCATCGGGTTCGGATGGGCAACCGCCGCGATGCGCGACAATCCAAGCGCGAGATGATCCACGAAGAAATCGGCTTTGCTTTCATAGCCTGTCGTCAGTTCTTCGATTTCATTTCGCACGTCTTCGTCGCGGACTTCATCGAAGCGCAGCAACGCCATAGGGTGCACCTTGATGGCGTTGGAGATCACAAATTCCATCCTAGCCAGGCCAACGCCGTCCGCCGGGATCTGCCACCATCGACCTGCCGTACCCGGGTTGGCAAGATTGAGCATCACCTTCGTCTTTGTCGCGGGAACCTGTTCAAGGTCCAACTCTTCAACTGAATACTCGGCGATCCCATCGTAAACAAACCCTTCGTCACCCTCTGCGCAGGAAACGGTCACGCTCTGCTGGTCATGGAGAACGTGGGTCGCGTCGCCGCACCCGACGATTGCGGGTACGCCGAGTTCGCGACTAACGATGGCTGCATGGCTGGTCCGCCCGCCATGGTCTGTCACGATGGCCGAAGCACGTTTCATGATCGGCACCCAATCCGGGTCGGTCGTGGACGTCACAAGCACTGAGCCATCAATGAAACGCTCGATATCCTCGACGTTCTCGATGAGGCAAACTTTGCCGGTGGAGATCTGTTCGCCGACTGAAAGACCGGTAGTCACTTTTGGACCATGCGATCCAATGGAGAATTTCTTCAGGAGGCCTTTCTTGCTTTGCGACTGCACCGTCTCTGGCCGGGCCTGCACGATGTAGAGCTTGCCGGTTTCGCCATCCTTTGCCCATTCCATGTCCATGGGCAGTCCGTAATGCGCTTCGATCTGAACAGCTTGGCGCGCGAGGTCGAGCACCTCGTCATCAGTCAACACAAAACGGCTCTTCTCGGCTTTCGATGTGGGGACATTCAGAACAGGAGAATCGTCATCCGCCCGCGAATAGATCATCTTGATCTCCTTCGCGCCGAGCTTCTTCTCAACGATTGGGCTTAGACCCTTCTTGGCCAAAAACGGTTTGTAAACCTGGAACTCGTCCGGAGTGACGGCGCCTTGAACGACGTTTTCACCAAGGCCCCATGCCGCATTGATTAGGACAATTTTGTCGAAACCTGATTCCGTATCGATCGAGAACATGACGCCCGAGCCGCCAATATCCGAGCGCACCATCTGCTGGACGCCCACAGAAAGCGCGACCTGAAGGTGATCGAAACCTTTCACGTTCCGGTAGGTGATTGCACGATCAGTGAAGAGCGAAGCATAGCAGCGCCGGCAGGCCACGAGCAGGTCATCCTCTCCGACAACGTTGAGATAGGTCTCTTGCTGACCAGCAAAGCTGGCATCTGGCAGGTCTTCCGCCGTCGCGCTGGAACGTACTGCGACAGAGACGTCCGATGTGCCAGCGCGTCTGGATAACTCACGATAAGCCTCGCGAATGGCCTCTTCGATTTCAGCGGGCCAATCGCCCCCTACGACGGCTTTTCGGATCCTATCACCGGCAACCTGAAGCGTGAGTTTGCCCTGATCGAAGTCCGCCAATGTTTGGGCAATGCGGTTTTCCAGATCATTCTCTGAGATGAAACGCCGGAACGCATCAGACGTTGTCGCAAACCCGGGTGGAACACTGATTCCAACTGCTC
>CAYPVG010000034.1:0-4354 GCA_964414085.1 uncultured Boseongicola sp.
AACCCCTTTAGACGTCCGTCGATCCTATTTCGGCCCCATGATCCCCAAACGAAGGATTTTGGTGGAGCCGCCGGGTACCGCCCCCGGGTCCGATCCGCTTATTACGAGCGCGTTTATGTCCATAGTCCCGTTGCCGAGACACGACAGATATAAGGTTTCGTGCGGTGATTTGAAAGAGTTTTGAGGCAGGACGCAGGGAGAAATCGCGTCCTGCCACGAGGGCTGACCGTTATAAATTGATGGCCAGAAGAAGTAGCGCGACGGCCGTTTCGACCGCGAAAAAGGTGACTTTCTGACGTGAGGCGTCGCCATCAGCGATAATCGACGTCAGCCGCCCAATCGCAGCGCCACCCCAGGCAAAACCCACCATGGCAAAGGCCGCGGGAGCATTCAGAACAAGGGCGCCGAAGCCGAGGCCGATAAAGAGTGCACCGGAGGCAGCGCGGATCTCCGAAACGCCCATGGTGGACTCTAGGGGCGCCATGTCGAGCACGCTCATCGTGTAACGGGGCATCAGCCAGCCTATAGCGCCGAGGCCGATGGACAAGAGGGCCATGAAGATATTGATGAGATCGAACATGTGTCAGTCTGCTTGTTAAATTTGGTGTCTAGTTTTGTTTACGGCGCGAATGCTGCCTTGGATCACTCTTTGACAGTATTGTATTTTGCGGAGCGGCTTGTTGGGAAAATAGAATGATGACATCAAATTACTGTGCGACGATGGCGCGTTACAATCGTTGGCAGAACCAAAGCTTGTTCACTGCGGCATCGTCTTTGTCCGATCTCGAGCGCATACGAGATCGAGGCAGTTTCTTTGGTTCAATCTCGGCCACGCTGTCTCATTTGCTGTGGGGCGATACGATTTGGATGAGCCGCTTTGACGGTTGGGATGCGCCGGACGTTGGAATCCCAGGGAGCGCTGATTGGTGTTCTGACTGGGAGGACTTGCAGGCGCGACGCATCTTGGCCGACGAAAGGATAATTCAGTGGGCTGACGGGTTGAGCGATGAAGCGCTCTCAGGCGAACTCTCGTGGTTCTCGGGGGCGTTGCAGCGCGACGTTTCCAAGCCGAAGGCTCTGTGTGTCGTTCATTTCTTCAACCACCAAACGCATCATCGTGGCCAAGTCCACGCGATGTTGACGGCGGCGGGGGCCAAGCCGGACGACACGGATCTTTTCGCAATGCCGGAAGCAGTGTGAAAAAATCTCATCCATCTGGGTTGCGGAGTGGGGCTGGGCCGGATACGCAAGTTTAAATGTCAGACAATTGAAATCCCAAGGGAGGGGATGGCTGAAATGCGCGCGTTGCTGGTTCAAAAGAACGAAGACGGAAAGACCCACGCAGAGGTCACGGATGTACCTGAAAGTGACTTGCCGGAAGGTGATGTGACTGTTGCGGTCGAGTACTCGACAGTGAACTACAAAGACGGGCTGTGCATTGGTCCTGGCGGCGGCTTGGTGCGCAATTATCCGCATGTTCCAGGCATCGATTTCGCAGGGACGGTCGAGACATCGGATGACCCGCGCTACTCCCCGGGCGATAAGGTTGTCTTGACGGGCTGGCGCGTTGGTGAAGCCCATTGGGGCGGGTACGCCGAGAAGGCACGTGTGAAAGCAGATTGGCTTGTTCCATTGCCTGATGGCCTGTCGACACGATCCGCAATGGCCGTTGGAACGGCTGGGTTTACAGCGATGCTGGCGGTTATGGCGCTGGAGGATCACGGTCTTAGCCCGGACAAGGGTGAAGTTCTGGTCACCGGTGCTGCAGGTGGCGTTGGTTCCGTCGCGACTGCCATCCTTGCCAACCTTGGCTACGAGGTGGCTGGTGTTACCGGTCGCCCCGAAACGGGTGAGTACCTGATGGGACTTGGCGCTGCCCGAGTGGTTGCGCGGGAAGAGTTGAACGAGACTGTGAAACGTCCCTTGGAAGCAGAGACTTGGGCAGGTTGCGTTGACGCTGTGGGCGGCGCGATGCTGGCACGTGTTCTGGGGCAGGTGAAATACGGCGGCTCGGTTGCGGCGGTGGGGCTTGCGGGTGGCGCGGGGCTTCCTGCGACAGTCATTCCATTCCTTCTGCGGGGCGTGAACCTGCTCGGGATCGACAGTGTGATGCAGCCTTATGAGAACCGGGTGCGTGCATGGGGCCGTGTGGCTTCTGATCTGCCGATGGACAAGCTTGAAGCGATGATCCAACCAGCGACGCTGGAGGACCTCCCGGCGCTGGGCGCGGATATTCTGAAAGGTCAGGTCAAAGGCCGCGTCGTTGTCGACGTGAATGGCTGAGACCGTTAACGATGCGGGCGCTGGGGGAAGCTCCTGGCGCAACGCCGCAAAAGGTTAACGGCTGATTTCATTGGGGAAAGTGCGGTTTTGCCGACGTCGGTATAACGTCGGTATTCGGTCGGTATTGCGTCGGTGTCTGTAACGTAAAGTCGCGCGTTTTCTGCTGTTCATTAACCTATATGACCAAACCCTTAACGTGCGGGTGCTTGTGTGCCGCTGACGGAGCGCCTAAACCAAAGAAAAAAGGGAGCAGTCCATGAGTTTGGCATTTGTATTTCCGGGACAGGGTGCGCAGTCGATAGGGATGGGCAAGGATTTGGCCGAGGCCTATCCGGCGGCGAAAGCGGTTTTCGATGAAGTCGACGAGGCGCTGGACGAAAAGCTGTCAGATTTGATCTGGAACGGGGATCAGGCGGAGTTGACCCTGACGCAGAACGCGCAGCCGGCGTTGATGGCGACATCTTTAGCTGCGATGCGAGCGCTGGAGGCCGAAGGCGTTTCTATATCTGCTGCATCCTACGTCGCCGGGCATTCCTTGGGTGAGTATTCGGCACTTTGCGCGGCGGGCACCTTCTCGGTTGCAGATACGGCGCGTCTACTGCGTCGGCGTGGATTAGCGATGCAGGCAGCGGTTCCTGTGGGCGAGGGCGCGATGGCGGCGGTTTTGGGCCTCGACATTGCGGCGGTGCGGGCTTTGGCAGCAGATGCGGCCGAGGGCGAGGTTTGTGCGGCTGCGAACGACAATGATCCAGCTCAGGTGGTTGTATCGGGGCATAAAGCGGCGGTCGAGCGGGCGGCGGTTCTGGCAAAAGAACGTGGCGCGAAGCGGGCGCTGTTGTTGCCTGTGTCCGCGCCATTCCATTGTGAGTTGATGGAGCCTGCGGCGCGCGAGATGGAAGCGGCCTTGGCCGAAGTTTCGATGAACGACCCTGTGGTGCCGGTGGTGGCGAATGTCTTGGCGGGGCCAACGTCGGATGCGGATGACATTCGTGCGCGTTTGGTAGAGCAGGTGACGGCTTCTGTACGTTGGCGCGAGAGCGTTGCCTGGATGGCAGGAGAGGGTGGTGTGACGTCTTTCTGGGAGATCGGGGCCGGCAAGGCGCTTTCTGGGATGATCCGAAGGATTGCTAAGGAGGCCGAGACGCGTGCGGTCGGCACTTCGGCGGATGTCGCGGGGGCTGCTGAGGCCTTGGGCTAGGGGTTTCACCCCTCGCGCCTTCGGCGCTCACCCCAGGATATTTGAACCAAGAAGAAAGACAGGGCACGCCCTGTGATTTGCAAAGAAGAAGGACGAGGCGGATGTTTGATTTGAGCGGAAAGGCGGCTTTGGTCACCGGGGCCTCTGGTGGCATCGGGGCGGCGATTGCGACGGCCTTGCACGCGCAAGGTGCGACGGTTGGCTTGTCAGGGACGCGAGTGGCGCCTCTGGAGGCTTTGGCTGGAGAGCTCGGTGAGCGTGCGCATGTGTTGCCGTGCAATTTGAGTGATCCAGAGGCCGTTGCGGCCTTGCCGAAGGACGCCATCGCGGCCATGGGCTCGGTCGATATTCTGGTGAATAATGCGGGCATCACGCGGGACAATTTGTTTATGCGGATGTCGGACGAGGAATGGGCGAGCGTGCTTCAGGTGAACCTGACCTCGGCGATGATCCTGTCGAAGGGTGTCATGCGGGGCATGATGAAGGCGCGTTGGGGGCGGATTGTGAATATCTCGTCCGTTGTCGGGGCGACCGGAAACCCAGGTCAAGCGAACTATGCGGCCTCGAAGGCCGGGCTTGTCGGCATGTCAAAGTCGCTGGCTTATGAGGTGGCGAGCCGGGGGATCACCGTGAACTGTGTGGCCCCGGGGTTCATCACAACGGCGATGACGGACAAGCTGACTGATGACCAGAAGGCGGGAATTCTAACGCAAGTGCCTATGGGACGCATGGGTGAAGTGGACGAGATCGCGTCGGCGGTTCTTTACCTATCGAGCCAAGAGGCGGGTTATACAACCGGCACGACATTGCATGTGAACGGTGGCATGGCCATGTTATAGTGGTCGCGCGCTGGCGGCGTATTATATTGTTTGC
>CAYPVG010000035.1:0-11416 GCA_964414085.1 uncultured Boseongicola sp.
CACGCCCAGATCGACATGGCGCTTGATGCTGGCATCGACTTTCTCGACACCGCCGAAATGTATCCCGTTAACCCGGTTCTTGCCGAGACTGTCGGCAACACCGAGACCATTATTGGCAACTGGGTCGCAAAATCTGGCAAACGCGACAAGGTCGTAATTGCCACGAAACACGCCGGCGAGAACGGACGATTTGTCCGCCCGGGTCAGGACATCTCAGCGGCTACTGTGCGCGCCACTCTGGAAAGCTCTCTGAAGCGTCTGCAAACAGACTACGTCGACCTTTATCAGTTCCACTGGCCGAACCGCGGCTCGTTCATGTTCCGTCAGAACTGGGATTTCAATCCACAGAAGCAACCCAGCCGCGCGGCCATCCTCGACAACTTCGCGGAAACCATGGAAGTGCTCAAAGACCTTGTAAAAGAAGGCAAAATGCGTGCCTTTGGGCTGTCCAACGACAGCGCATGGGGCACAATGAACTGGCTTGCTGCTGCCGAAAAGGTCGATGGACCACGTGTGGCGACCATGCAGAATGAATACTCGTTGCTCTGCCGCCTTTACGATACCGATATGGCCGAACTCAGCCACCACGAGGACGTCACGCTTCTGGCGTTCTCACCGCTCGCCACAGGGTATCTAACCGGCAAATATCGTGGCGGCGAAACGCCTGCTGGGTCGCGCAAGTCGATCAGCGACGGCATGGGTGGACGCAACAGCCCGCGTGTCGACGAGGCCGTCGAGATCTATGCAGCCATCGCTGACAAATACGGCATCGATCTCACGCACATGGCGCTGCAGTGGACACGCACCAGACCCTTCCCGACCATCCCGATTTTCGGCGCAACAACGGTCGACCAGCTAGCTCATATCCTGAAAGCTCCGAGCGTCGAATTGCCCGAAGAACTCCTAGCTGAGGTATCCAAAGCACACCGCAGCTTCCCAATGCCGTATTAACCTTTTCCTAAGTTGCCCGCCCTCCGGCCCCCACCTAATGTCCGCATCAGAACGGGGGGTTCGGAGGACGACATGCCAGCGCAACGACGCGGCTTGATCATTGCTTGTCTCTCTCTGGCACTCATGGCGTGTCAGGAAGACGGACCCCGTGCTTCGTCCGAGATTTCTGCTGTTCCCGACCCTTTGGCCGAGCTTCGCGAAAGCTGTGAACGCACTGGTGGGCGCTGGGGCAATAGCTCGGGCGACGTGCTCTTCACCTGTTTCCGTGACACACGCGACGCCAATCAACAGTGCCGCGCGGATAGCGACTGTGAGGATGTCTGCCTTGCACGCTCGCGCACTTGCGCGCCTGTCACGCCGTTTCTCGGTTGCCACCAGGTCCTGACTGATGGTGGTCAGGTCGCAACACAGTGCATCAACTGATGCGGTGGATTGCTCTCCTCCCCATGGCGCTAGGCGCTTGCGTCGCCTTCTCGGAATATCGAGATACAGACGTGCCTATCTCCTCCATGGCGACGTTCGACCCACTGGAATACTCTGGAACCTGGTATGAGGTCGCCAGCTTCCCTGTGCCGTTTCAGGCCGGGTGCCGCAATACAACAGCCACCTACTTGCCCCAAGACGATGGCACCCTGTCGATCCTGAACGCCTGTGAAACCGACACCGGACTTGAAAGCATCGGCGGGACCGCGCGAGTTGACGGCCCGGGGCGTCTGAAGATTCGCCTTGATGGGGTCCCGTTCAGTTCTGACTACTGGGTCCTTTGGGTCGATGCGGATTATCGCACCGCTGTCGTTGGCACTCCGTCCGGGCGTGCAGGATGGATTCTGAACCGCGAACCCGTCATTCCCGCTGACCGTCTCATAGCGGCGCGCGATATTCTCGCCTTCAATGGCTACGACACGAGCAAACTACAGATGACCATGCAGGAGGCACCATGACCCGGAAAGTTGCGGTTATTGGGCTAGGCACACGTGGCGGCGACATCGCGCACGCCTTTCACAAAGTTGGTTGGGCTGTCTCTGGTTTTGACCCTGATCCAGGTGCCGAGGGCGCGGTCGATCTTGGTAAGGATTGGTCTCGCGAGGCCACGATATCAGGCACTGTTCAAGGTGCTGACTGGATTGTACTTTGTCTTCCGGAACGCCTCGAACTGTTGCAGATGGTTATCCAACGCGTGCAAGGGGCCGCGCGCAAATCGGCCACGGTTGCGGTTATGACATCCGAATTTGACGTGGATGCCGTTCAAGGCTGCGCCATTCGTCCGGCACATGTCGTCCGCATCAATGAAGGCGAAGAAGGCGGCTACATCCTTGATGTTTCATCGAAAACGGACCCCGGCCTCAAAGTCGAGGCCACGACGACCTTGGCGTTTCTGGCGGCTCAGGAGTTTACGCCGAAAGACCGCAAAGCTCAGTCCTCGAGAGCCGAAAGCGCCTGAAGATGCACGGGCCAGTTCCGCGCTGAGATATAGGCTTCACGCACAAGACCGTCGAATTGCTCCGTCAACAGACGCACGCGCTCCCGGTCGCGGAATGCCATGTAAGTCTGTCCGACATAGAGCACCGCCACAAGCGGCCCAAAGATCGTAATTGGCGCTGACCACAGCCGACGAGCATCGAACAAAAACACTCTAAGCGACGGGAACAGCGTATCGTGCAGGGTCATGAAGTGTTCGATCTGCTCTTCCCGCACATCCACGGGTAGACCCCGGTAATATCCCGTCGAAGTTGCTAATGACTCTAATTCATAGAGAGGCATCGCGATCTCGTAATCAGAAAGCGATCGCTTCATCCATTCCAATCGATCCTGACTTGCTCCTATCGCCTGTTCCGCCGACTTGCCCAGATGCGGGGCATATTCCCAACGCAGCAGCGCACGCGTCTTCAGCATATCAGGCAACGCCGCTGGAACATGGCGTATCTTGTAGCCTGCCGCCTCTTGGTGCCACGAGAAGATTTGTTCATCTACGAGCGCCCGTGGCGCTTCGGAAACTTGCATGGAGGCGGCAAGCAGATCATCGGCGCGCTCCGGTTTGTCAGAAAGGCCCAAAAGCCAGTCGCCCGAAACGCCAAGTGCGCGCGCGCACTCAGCGACGACCTGTGCATTTGGGAGGCGCGCGGTATCGCGAGTCAGGAGTTGGGAAATGGTGGATCGATCGACGCCAACACGGCGCGCCAAAGAGCTCTGGTTTTCCGATTTGAGCTCCATCGCCTCCACAAGTCGATGCTTGAAAAGCTTTGCGCGGTCGCGCTTGTCCATTTTGTACCCTCTATGGTGAATAAATTCACAATACGTGAATTAATGTTCACTGCATACCGAATTCACGAACCCGTGATCGGGTGTCAAAAGAAAGACATGGGGATCAATAAACTTCGCGCTTTCTTCGCTCCAACCACGGCTGGTTTGGTGGAATGGCCAACGCTCACCGTTCTCGCAGCAACCTATGTCTTATGGGCCGTCGGAACGACATGGCTTGCAACTATTAGCCTTCCAATCGCCGTCGCGCTGACAGCTGTTGCTATTGCGCAGTATTCATCGCTGCAGCACGAAGCGATCCACGGTCACCCATTCAGGAACAAGACGCTGAACGCAGCCCTCGTGTTCCCCGCATTGACGCTCATCCTCCCTTACGCGCGCTTCCGAGACACCCACCTCGATCATCACCTCGACAGCCGATTGACGGACCCCTACGACGATCCAGAGAGCAACTATGTTGACGCCGGCGAATGGGACAGGATGACCGCTGTACGTCAAAAGATACTCGACTTTAACAACACCCTGGCCGGTCGGCTGGCAATCGGACCCGTAATTGGCACGGCGGCTTTTTTGAAGTCGGATTGGGATCAGCGTTACACTGATCCGCGTGTCATCCGTGGTTGGGTCCTGCACCTGCCCGCCTTGGCGATCGCTCTCGTTTGGCTCACACTGATCGCTGATATGCCTTTCTGGGCCTACGTGATCTCTGCTTACTTGGGACTTTCGATCCTTAGAATACGAACTTTTTTGGAGCATCAGGCTCACGAAAAGGCGCGCGGCCGCACTGTGATCATTGATGATCGCGGCCCGCTCGCATTATTGTTTTTAAACAATAATTACCACGTCCTGCACCACATCCACCCTCGGGTTCCGTGGTATCAATTACCAAAACTGTTCCGCAAAAACCCGGAACGGTACCTGTCGCAGAATGACGGCTACTTCTACAAATCCTACGCCGAGATTTTCGCGAGGTACTTCTTCCGCAAGAAAGACCCTGTACCACATCCTTTGTGGAGACGGGGCTAAAGCCTTTTCAATCCGGCGTGTTCCTCGCATGGTCCGCGCATGGAACTTTGGGTCATCCTAGCGATCACGGCCGCTGCCGTTCAAACACTGCGCTTCGCTGTGCAAAAGGTTCTCGCGGGAGCCGCGCTGAGCGCATCAGCCGCGACGTGGGCCCGTTTTCTGTGGTCCGCCCCTGTCGTCATTGTCGTGATGGCCGTTTACACGCGCGCGACGTCTGCGCCTCTGCCGTCCATTGCGCCGTTATTCTGGCTCTATGCACTCATGGGCGGCGCGGCTCAGGTGTTGGCCACTATTTGCACCGTTGCGCTCTTCCAGCGCAGGGCATTCGCCGTAGGCATCACGTTTAAGAAAACCGAAGTCATGCTCACTGCAATCGTTGGCTTTGCCATTTTGGGCGATGTCATCGCGCCATTGGGGGCGTTGTTCATTGCGCTTGGTTTCGTCGGAGTTCTGCTCCTTTCGGAACCACCAGAGGGTGGCGGCATTTTCAACATGAGCGCCGCAATTGGTCTGTTGTCCGGTGTCTTCTTTGCACTGTCAGCCGTTGGATATCGTGGAGCTGTATTGGCCATTGGCAGCGAAGATACATTTCTGGTTGCCGGTTTGACGCTTGCTTTTGTCACTTCTGCGCAGGCACTTGGTCTTGGCCTGTGGCTCGCCATAAAGGAACCTGGCCAAATCACCGCGACGCTTAAAGGCTGGCGACAAACGTCCTTGGTCGGTTTATTTTCGCTTGTTGGAAGCTGGTGTTGGTTTGCGGCATTCTCGCTGCAAAACGCCGCCTATGTTTTTGCGGTGGGGCAGATTGAGCTGATCTTCTCGCTCCTCGTTGGGATGTTGATATTTCATGAGAAAACCAGCCCGCGAGAACTGGTGGGTATGGTCGTTTTGACGGTCTCGATTATTGCCGTCGCTATCCTCGGCTCAGGATAGCCAAACAACCTCGTCTTCGATGCGATCTCGCCGCACTAGTGGTACGCGCTCAGGGGTTTCCATAGATGGCAGGTGATCTGACAGAAATTCGAGCACCATTCGTGTTACAGGCGCGATGTCCAAATCTCCCAAATTGGCCAAACGAACCCATTGCAGATCGGATAGCTCTTGTGTGTCGGCAAACTGTGCGTTCGCACCCCCCTCGAGTACTTCTGCAGGAGCGATGAAAAACCGAGCGTCGAAGCGACGGGGTCGTCCTGGTGGCGTAATAGCCCGAAGGAAGAACCGAAGGCTTGGCACATTCGAAGGCCTCAAAACCAGACCGGTTTCTTCTTCGAGTTCGCGCAGCGCGGCCGCGACCAAGGCTTCAGGTGTGACTTCGCCTGTTACGCCCCGCGTCAACAGAGTTCGGCTTCTCTCGTCTAACGCCGCTCCAAAATGTGCAGTTTCGTCTGCTGCATCGACACCACCGCCAGGAAACACGTATTTCCGCGGCATGAAGACAGCGCCCTTGCCGCGTTGCCCCATGAGAACAGTCGGATCACTGGCGGGGTCGCGAACAAGGATGATTGTCGCGGCGGGCCGTATTGGCACATCGCCGGTCAAACGGTCAGCTCCGGTCTGACGCTCCAAATCCATGTAGTTTTTTCGCCCATTGCAGCCCGACCATCGCCCCTTTCAATCTTGGCAAAAGATAGAGCGATATGGCTACACATCCCACGGTAAATGTAGTGGCAAGCACCATAGGTTCGGGACGAAACGTCGAATACGCCCAAATAATCGCCGGCGCCATCAAATGCCCAACGATTAGGATGGTCAAATAGGCTGGACCGTCGTCCGCACGATGATGGTGTAATTCTTCGTCACACACCGGGCAGCTGTCCCGCACTGCGAGGTAGCTCTTCATCATAGGACCGCGCCCACAATTTGGACATTTCCGCTTCCACCCACGGATCATCGAGCCGCGCACGTCACGCTCGGTCTCAGAGGAGTTTTCCTCTGCTTCCGCGATGATTTCTTGGTGTTGATACATGAAAACGCCTTTCGGCCGTAAAATGCCCGCGAGTAAGGCCTTTAGATCGCAACTAAGGGGCCGAAAATAAATGGCGCCAAATGTCCTTGCGTCGGGATGTCGCGTTCAAATCGAAAAAATTTTCAGAATTTGCGACGGAAACACTTTGGCCGCTCGTTTGAAAGACACGAAACGCACATTTGAGGCAAAAGGAAAATTCAAATGAAACAGACTTCTTTGAAGATCTTCGTCACCGCGCTCGCCATAGCAGCAGGGTTCGGTGTGGCTGAAGCACAGGACCGCAACCAAGGCCGGGCACCTATCGACTTCTCAACATTGGACGTAGACGGTTCAGGCGAGATCGATGCTGCAGATCTGGAACAGGCTCGCGAAAACAGGTTCGCCGAGATCGACACCAACGGCGACGGTCAAGTCACCGAAGCGGAATTCACAGCGCACATGGCAGCGCGGGCCGAAGAACGTGCGGCACAGATGTTCGCCCGTCTCGACGCTGATGGCGACGGCACCGTGAGCCGCGATGCCCTCGAAGCACGTGACGGTGGTCGCCGCGGGGCTGAGCGCCTCTTGGCACGCGCAGACACGGACAACTCGGGCGGCATCAGTGAAGCCGAGTTTGAAGCCTTTCAAGAGAAAATGGCGGAACGTCGTGGCGGCAAGGGCGGTAAAGGTGGAAAGCGCGGTGGGTAATCCTGCGTACTCTTGAAGCACCAAACAAAAACGCCGGATTGCCCGGCAGGCGATCCGGCGTTACGGCTGATTTGTGTCAATGCTCAATGCTCAACCTGTTTCCTCTGCCGAAAGCGCGCCCGACTCCGCGCTCCTCGTGGCTGTGGGAAACGGCGATCAAAGTGCAGCGCGGCTTCTCATCGCGCGACTTGCCCCGCGGCTCCTTTCGCACGCCACCCGTGTTCTTTCGGACCAGAGCGAGGCGGAAGACGTTGTGCAGGAAACGCTGGTCCGACTTTGGAAGATTGCCCCCGAGTGGCGACAAGGCGAAGCAAAAGTATCCACCTGGTGTTTTCGAGTACTGGTCAATTTGTGCACCGATCGGCTCCGCGCCCGCAAACCGTCGATAGACATCGATGCGATCGCAGAGCCCGAAGCAGATTTGCTGAGCGTGGTTGAGCAGATGACAAACGATGCACGACATGACGCATTACAGGCCGCATTGGCGACCTTGCCGGAGCGTCAAAGACAGGCTGTCGTACTGCGTCACATTGAAGAACTGAGCAACCCGGAGATCGCTCAGATCATGGACATTGGAGTTGAAGCGGTGGAAAGTCTCACAGCACGCGGCAAACGCGCGCTCGGGGCAGCTCTGCAAGGAAAACGCGCCGAATTGGGATATGAAGATGACAGATAAGACCACAGACGACAAAGCGCTTGAGGCTCTGTTTGAAAGTGCCCGGGAAGATTCCCCTGAGCCCAGCCAAAGCTTCCTAGCGCGGCTGGAGGCCGACGCATTGGACGCGACGGCACGGCATTCAGCCCCTGCGGAATCGACTGCGTCTTCAGCGTCAAACCTCGGACGCTGGTTGACGGGCTTATTTCCCGTGTCTGGCCTCGCTGCAGCAACAATTGCTGGCGTATGGATCGGCTTCCAAATGCCGTCGTCAGAATTCGGAGCAACGTTGTTAGGCGAAAGTGCTGATTTCGACGTGTCGGCATTTCTGCCCGCGGTTGGTCTTGAAGGCTTCTCTGGTGCGGAGGCGGACGGATGACCGAAACTCCTCAACCAAAGAAACGTCGCTGGGTTATGCCGCTGCTCGGCGCGTCGCTGATCGCAAACATGCTTGTGGTCGGCATCGTCGTGGGCGCATTTGTCGCCAATCGCGATGGCCCGCCTCGCGAAAAGATTGATGGTCCAGCACGATCGCTGGTCGGTGCACCTTTCCTGCGCGCTCTTGCCCCCGAACAACGCCGAACGCTCTATGGCGAGGTGCGCAAAAACGGGGACAGGCTTCGCGAGAACCGCACAGATTTGCGGCAGCAATTCGAGGCATTGCTTGCAGCGATACAGGCCGAGCCGTTCGACGCGGAGATGGTGCAGTCTCTTTTGCAAAAACAACGAGACGTCGCGTTGCGGCGTCAGAATATTGGTGAGAGTCTTTTGATTGCCCAGCTGTCTCAGATGACGGCTGAAGAACGCGCCGCATATGCTGAACGGCTATCGCGCGATCTAAGGAGGCTCAGACGGGACTGAGCGCGAATTCGATCCGATTCCGACCAGCGGCCTTCGCGGTGTAGAGAGCCTTATCGGCCAACCCGATCAGATACTCGGCAAGACGGTAACTTCCGCCTCTTGCGTTCGGCGCTCCAGAAACTGCGCCCGCGGCCCGAAACTCAGGCAAACCTCCGATGGTTACGCCTGCGCTTACAGTTACAGAAATCTCGTGACCTTCCGAAAGCTGAACTGGGAAATCAGAAATACACGTCCTAAGTCGGTTCGCCACCGGTCCAGCACGCTCAACGTCTGTCTCAGGCATGACGACCAAGAATTCTTCCCCTCCATATCGCGCGACTAGATCGATGGAGCGTAGGTTATCCGTCATCCTACGGGCGATTTCTTTTAGAATTATGTCACCGTTGCCATGCCCGTAACTGTCATTGACCGCTTTGAAGTGATCAACGTCTACAAGCATTACGGCAAACGGCTCGCGCGTTGCCTCAGAGTTTTGAATAACTTCATCGAAGTAGGTCTCTGCGTAGCGACGATTGAACAGACCGGTCAGCGGGTCAGTCGCCGCAAGCCTAAGGCCGTTTTCGGTATTCCGTCGCAAGTCGTCAGCGGCCGCTTTTTGCCTCATCAACACCCTAACACGATGTATGATCTCATCGCTGGTTGCTATGTCGTCAGTCAGGTCGGACGCACCTCCTGTAAGGGCCGCCACGGCCCCATCCCAGTCTTCTGACTTGTGAATGACAAGGATGGCAGCGTGCCGGGAATGATCGCGGGCGCGAAGATCTGGCAGCGCAGAAAGCAATTCTCGTGCGGCGCCGGTTGAGCAATCCAGAATGTAAACGTCGCTTGGTCGCCGCAAGGTTCCAGACAGAGCTTCTTCAAGACTTTTATTCGAAAAACGCGTACCAAAAGCTTGTTCAAGGGTATTCAGCCTCTCAGCATTTGGTGCGTTCGCAGTTACGAGCGAGACATACGAAGCCGATTGAAATGTCGAGGAGCTCTCCGCAAATCCGAGGCTGGCGGCGGCGGATTGTCTTCGGATGCGCTCTCTTTGGCCACCGAGCTCACGTAAGACTCCGCGCAAACGTGCGAGCAATACGAGCGAGTCCGTTTCTGAGGAAAGAACATCGCGCGCTCCGGCAACAAGGCCTTCCAGACGTCGTACGGAGGTGGCGTTTTGATCCAACAAGATGACGTTGGGTGCACCAATTGATGAGCTTACAATACGCCTGGCTTTGAGGGAGGACATCGCTGCGCTGGGCGATCCCTCGGTCATTCCGACCAAAACAATGTCCGGAGTGCCGCGCCGAACTACAGCGACCGCCTCTTCGACGTTCGCCGCCGTGCTGACTTGGTAATGGTTTTTTCGCAATAGCGACGCATACAACATGCGGTCTGGAGCCGACTCACCCAGAAATAGAATGTGGTTCGCCATGCGATATCTCGAAATTGTTTACATTTGTTCCTTTGCGGTTAGTCTTTTCAGCCAATTCTTAAGAAAATCTTTCCAGGAGACAGAGCGTGACGCCACTTGCGCGTGATTCAGCCGAAGTACTGGCCATTGAAGCCTTGGGTTGGTTGGCAGCAACGGATGATCTGATGGGCGTTTTTCTTGGATCGACGGGCGCAGGTCTCGACGACGTGCGCACACGCGCCCAGGATCCAGAGTTTCTAGCGTCGGTTCTGGACTTTATCTTAATGGATGATGCCTGGATCGGCGGGTTTTGCGCGGCGCACGATTACGCAATGGATTATCCGCTCCGGGCCAGAGCTGCTTTGCCTGGCGGTGCGGCCGTTAATTGGACGTGATTAGGCGCTTTTCTTGCGACGCGCGGTGCGCGGTGTATTGGCGTCGATGAAATCAAGAACAAGCGGGCGAATATTATTGCGCCAACTTTTGCCTGCGAAAATTCCATAGTGACCAGCGCCCGGTTCAAGGTGGGCTGCTTTCTTCTCGTCTGGCAGCCCCGTCAGCAAATCCAGTGCAGCAAGACATTGCCCCGGCGCAGAGATATCATCTTTTTCGCCTTCGACGATCTTCACTGCGACGCTTGAAATGGCTGCGATATCAACTTCGCGGCCATCAACGACGAACTTGTTCTGTGCGATCTCTCGGTTTTTAAAGACCCGTTCCACCGTAGAGAGGTAGAACTCAGCCGTCATATCCATGACAGCGAGATACTCGTCGTAGAACTTGTTGTGCTTGTCGTGATCACCCGCCTCGCCTTTGGCGACGCGCATAATTTGATCGTAGAACGCTTTCGAGTGGGTCTCGGCATTCATGGACACGAAGGAAGCCAGCTGCAAAAGGCCCGGATACACCATTCGGCCGACACCAGCATATTTAAAACCTACGCGTTGGAGCATCATTTGTTCTAATTGCCCCATCGTTACGCTTCGACCAAAATCGGTAACGTCTGTTGGTGCCGCATCAGGGTCAATCGGGCCACCGATGAGCGTCAATGATCTAGGCTGTGCCTTGGGCTTTTCCGCCGCAAGATAAGCCGTCGCCGCCAGGGCGAGCGGTGCGGGCTGGCACACCGCAATCACATGTAGGTCCGGACCAAGGTGGTCCATGAACTGGGACAGATAAAGCGTGTAATCTTCAATGTCGAACTTACCCGCGCTGACCGGAATATCGCGCGCATTGTGCCAGTCCGTGATCCACACGTCGGCATCGGGCAAGAGACTTTGAACGGTCGACCGTAAAAGCGTCGCGTAGTGACCTGACATTGGTGCCACCAGCAAAATGCGGCGGCGCATCGGTTTGCGACCTTGCACGGCGAAATGAATCAGATCGCCGAACGGCAAATTGATCTCGACGTCGACAGAGACGATGTGATCGCGCCCGTCTTCGCCTACGACAGTATCGATACCCCAATCGGGTTTTGTCACCATGCGCGAAAAGCTACGCTCTGTGACTTCGCCCCATGCGGCCATGACGTTTAATGCAGGGTTGGGAACTACGCCCCACATAGGATATGATGCAATAGCCTGTGCGCTTGCTCCGGACCATTGATTAGTGTTCCGAA
>CAYPVG010000036.1:0-5578 GCA_964414085.1 uncultured Boseongicola sp.
GATTCACATTTCTGCACTCAGAGTCACGCACATGATTACTCACATAGATGTCCCCAGATGACCGATTTGATTCTGGCCTCGACATCCGAGATTCGAGCCATGCTGTTGCGAAACGCGGGCGTTCGCATTGAAACGGTTTCGGCAAGAGTCGACGAGGACGCCATTAAGCAATCAATGTTGGCTGAGGATGCCAAGCCCAGAGATATAGCTGACGCCTTGGCAGAGGCCAAAGCACGAAAGATCGCCTCAAAAGGGAACAGCGGACTCGTTTTGGGTTGTGACCAAGTCTTAGACTTTGAGGGCGACGTTATTTCCAAGTGTGAGACCCAGCCGGAAGCAATCAATTTGTTGAAGAAGATGCGCGGACAGCGTCATAGCCTTCTATCGGCAGCTGTTGTCTATGAAGACATGAAGCCGGTCTGGAGACACATCGGGCAGGTACGGCTAGTGATGCGCGACGCGTCTGATGATTACATAGAGGATTATGTCGCTCGTAATTGGGACAGTATCCGCCACTCGGTTGGTGGATATAAGCTGGAAGAAGAAGGTGTGAGACTCATGTCCCGGATTGATGGCGACTACTTCACAGTTTTGGGCTTACCGCTTGTTGAGCTCTTGTCCTATCTGACGTTGCGCGGCACTTTGCCGAAATGACGGATCATCGAATTCCTTTAGCAGGTGTCATCGGGTCGCCGGTTACCCATTCAAAGTCTCCAAAGCTCCATGGCTATTGGCTCAACAGGTATGGGATTGTAGGGCACTATATCCCGATGGAGATAGCCCCGGACGATCTTGAAGATGCCCTTCGAGCATTGCCGAAAGCGGGTTTTGTCGGGCTGAACGTCACCATACCGCATAAAGAGCGTGTGCTGACCATCGCCGACCAGGTCACCGACCGAGCCGCTCTCATGGGGGCGGCCAACACATTGGTTTTTGGCAAGGACGGAAAGATCCACGCCGATAACACGGATGGCCACGGGTTTCTCGAGAACCTAAGACAGGGCGCACCAGGATGGACGGCTGATGCCGGTCCGGCGGCAGTCATTGGCGCAGGTGGTGCAGCGCGAGCTGTTGTTTCTGCGCTGATTGATGCCGGCGCGCCAGAAATTCGGCTTTCGAACCGTACGAAAACGCGGGCCGAGGCGTTACGGCAAGAATTTGGTGTGAAGGTCACGGTTTACGACTGGGTGCAGGCGGGAAACATGATGGAAGGCGCAGCAACCGTTGTGAATACGTCTTCCCTGGGAATGGTCGGCAAACCTGAGATGCGCATTCCCTTAGATGCTCTAAGCGCAGATACAGTCGTGACGGATCTGGTCTATACGCCGCTTGAAACCAAGCTGTTGGCAGAGGCGAAATCAGTCGGGTGCATGACGGTCGATGGTCTTGGAATGTTGCTTCACCAAGCCGCCCCGGGATTTGAGCGGTGGTTCGGAGTGCGACCAGAAGTCGACGAAGCGCTTCGCCAGGCAGTTTTGTCGTGACACGGCCTTTCGTGATCGGCCTGAC
The DNA here is from genome assembly GCA_964414085.1 of uncultured Boseongicola sp. Classification (GTDB taxonomy): domain Bacteria; phylum Pseudomonadota; class Alphaproteobacteria; order Rhodobacterales; family Rhodobacteraceae; genus Boseongicola. The sequence continues at coordinate 1,510 of CAYPVG010000036.1, forward strand.
CGGTTCGATCGGTATGGGAAAATCCACGACTGCAGAGATGTTTCGCGATTTAGGAGTTCCTATATGGAGCGCTGATGACGCGGTTCATCGGCTCTACTCAAAAGGGGGCGCGGCTGTTTCTAAATTTAAAGCGGAGCTCCCCGATTCTGTGATTGAAGGTTCGGTTGATCGCAACCGCCTGTCGGCGATGATTGCTGATGAGCCGGATATTTTGTCGAAAATTGAGAGCATCGTGCACCCCCTCGTCGCTGATGATCGCAAGGCCTTCATAGAGTTTGCATCGAGCGACATTGTTTTGGTTGATATACCGCTTCTTTTTGAAACGGGTGCAAATGAAAAGGTTGATGCTGTTGTGGTGGTTTCCACTTCAGCTGAAGAGCAACGCAGACGTGTGCTGGCCCGTCCGAACATGTCGGAAGAGAAGTTGAGCATGATCTTGTCGAAGCAAGTGCCGGATGATGAGAAAAGAGAGCGGGCCGATTTTGTGATCGATACGTCCAGTCTTGAGGTTGCCCGACAAGCTGTCCAAGATGTTTTGACGGACATCAGAAAGCGGATTGCCGATGCGTGAGATTGTACTCGACACCGAGACGACGGGCTTCGATCCCCAAACCGGGGACCGAATTGTCGAAATTGGGGCTGTCGAGCTTTTGCGCCACGTGCCAACGGGCCGGACCTATCACCAGTACATAAATCCGGAACGGGCGATGCCTGACGAGGCTTTACAGGTGCATGGCCTTGGCGACGACTTTCTGCGCGATAAACCCGTGTTCAAGGAAATTGCTCAGGACTTTGTGGAATTTGTCGGCGACGCCAAGCTGGTGATCCATAACGCAGCCTTTGACATGAAGTTTCTCAATGCCGAATTGGGCTGGCTAGGGATGCCGCAAATCCCTTGGGATCAAGCCGTCGACACACTGGCGATTGCGCGCAAAAAGTTCCCAGGATCCCCTGCATCGCTGGATGCGCTCTGTCGTCGTTACGGCATTGATAACTCTGCCCGGACGCTTCACGGCGCTTTGCTCGACAGCGAGATTCTGGCGGAGGTTTATCTGGAACTCATCGGCGGCCGTCAGCCGGATTTTGGATTATCGGAAGCCGAGACCGTAATAGCGAATACGACGGCAGACGGTAATAATCGCATCGCAAAGCGGCCTAACCCGCTTCCGCCGAGAGTATCCGTTGAAGAGAAAAACGCCCACGACGCCTTTGTTGGCGCCATGGGCGATAACGCGGTTTGGTCGCGCTTTAGCTGACTTTAGGGGCCTCTGCGCCAGCAGCGGCTTGTGCCTGCTGTTTTTGCAAAATTGTTTGGCGATAGAGCGCAATAAAGTCGATGTTGTCGAGGTTGAGCGGTGGGAAGCCACCGTCGCGGGTCATGTCAGAGACGATGCGGCGGACAAACGGGAACGTCATGCGAGGACATTCGATCATAAGGAACGGATGAAGCTGCTCGTCCGGGATGTTGTCGATCTGGAAGATCCCTGAGTACTCAAGCTCCAGTGCGAACAGAGTTTGGTCACCGTTCTTGTTTTTTGAAGTGATATTGTACTTGGAAATCACTTCGTACTGCTTGTCACCGCGCTTGCGCGCATCAAGCGACACCTGAACCTGAATGTCGGGCTGAACTTCGCCTTCGATTGGTTTTTGGGACAGGATGTTTTCGAAAGACAGGTCGCGAATGAACTGCCCCATGATCTTCATCTGTGGAGGGGTCGGTTGAGCAGGTGCAGCGCCGTTGTCGTTCTCGGCCATGGAATTCTCCGTTTGACGGTTTTTTTAAATCGGCCCCCCTCTAGCAGACGGGCCGGGGAGCCTCAATGCCGAGTCCAGCCTGACGGGCCTTTTGGTTGCGGCGCGTCTAAGTCTTCATACTCGGCATCAATAATCCCGTCGTCGCGGGGCGCTTTGGGCTGCCCGTACTCAAAACTTTGAACGGTCACTCTGGAACGGATGGCGCGATAAACGTGGCCGCGGACACCCGGCACCAAGAGCGCGAACCCTACGGCATCAGTAAAAAACCCGGGCGTCAAAAGGAGCGCGCCGGAAAACAGGATCATAGCGCCATGTGCCAGCGGTTCGGTCGGATCGTTCAGCTCTTCGAAGGATCCGCGCACTTGATTCAGGACGGCGAGACCCTGGCTTCGCACCAAATACGTGCCAACCACAGCGGTTACGATCACAATTGCGAGCGTCGGAAATAGCCCAATCAAACCGCCGATCTGAATAAACAGCGCGATTTCGATGAGCGGAACGAGCAAAAACAGCAAAAACAGTCGCATTTGATCCTCTTCGTCGCAGGGCCGCCGGTAGACGCGGCTCGTCTCACGCCCTACATATGTGGCCTGACGCGAAGAAACCCAAGCCCCTGCCATTCGAGAGAGAAAATGAGTTCATCTTTGATCCAACTTCTTGTCCTTGCCGGAATCGCCGTATTTCTGATTTTGCGGCTGCGCAGCGTTCTTGGAACACGAGACGGCTTTGAAAAGCCTCCGGTTGCCGGCCCGACACCGAGCCGACGCTCCCCTCGCCCGGAATTCGATGTAATCGAGGGCGGACCTGATCGCGATATTACCGATCATGTGGAAGACGGTTCCTCAAGCGCCAAGGCGCTGGCCGCTATGAAGATGGCAGAGCCCGGCTTTGGTGTGAGCAGCTTCCTTGAGGGTGCGCGCGGCGCCTATGAGATGATCCTGATGGCGTTCGAGCGCGGCGATCTGTCCGAAGTGCGGGATTTTTTGAGCGACGAAGTGGCGGAGACTTTCCAAGAAGTCATAGATCGCCGTGAAGAAGAAGGCCTTACGATCGACGCAAGCTTCGTGGGATTGCGCGAGATTGCCCTGAAAGAAGCGGAGTTCGACCGCGCAACGTCAGAAGGCGAGGTCACAGTGAAGTTCCTTGCCGAGCTGACGTCTGTCGTCAAAAACCGCGATGGCGAAATCATCGAAGGCAACCCCAACGAGATCAAGCGCCAACGCGATGTTTGGACATTCTCGCGCAAGATGGGCGACGACAATCCGAACTGGTACCTGGTTGCCACTGGCGAGTGATGCGTGCGCTGATCGTGGCGCTTGGGGCGATGATCGGGGTCGGCGCTGCTCAAGCTGAGACGAGAATTCTGAATTGGTCCGACCTTAATGGTTGGGCCAACGACGATCATTCCGCCGCCTTTTCTGTTTTCAGCACCACCTGCGAACAGCTGCGTGATCCAAGCTGGAAGGCGGTGTGCCAGGCCAGCCCTGAATCGACCGATGCACGGGCATTCTTTGAGGAACACTTTCTTCCGGTCGCTATTGAGGCTGGGCAGGACGCGCTCTTCACAGGCTATTATGAGCCAGAACTTGAAGGGTCGGTTAGACAAACCGGCCCTTACCAATTCCCAATTCACAGCTTGCCGGATGAAGTTGTTTCGGAAACGCCCTGGCTTACTCGGAAAGAAATTGAGACCTCGGGTGTTCTGAATGGTCGAGGCTTGGAAATCGCCTGGCTGGCTGATCCTGTGGACGTGTTTTTTCTTCAGATACAGGGTTCTGGGCGTATTCGATTGACGAATGGGGAGGTCTTGCGCGTTGGGTTTGGAGGCCGAAACTGGCACCCCTATAAGTCAGTCGGGAAGGAGATGATCCGGCAAGGGCTTTTGCAAGAACACGAGGCGTCGGCATCTCGTATCCGGAGCTGGGTCCGTGATAATCCATCTCGCGGACTGAAGATTCTTTGGCATAACCCCTCTTACATCTTCTTTCAGGAGATCGACCGTTTGTCAGATGCTGATGGTCCGATTGGGGCAATGAACCGCCCGCTGACTGCCGGAAGATCTCTGGCGGTGGATCCTGACTTTGTTCCTTTGGGTGCACCTGTTTGGATTGAGAAAACAGGAGACGAAGCAATTCAAAGGCTAATGGTTGCGCAAGACACGGGCGCGGCCATCAAAGGACCGCAGCGCGGAGATATTTTCTTTGGGGCGGGTTCCGAGGCAGGCGGTGCGGCGGGACGTGTACGTGACGGCGGTCGGATGATCGTACTGCTTCCGAAGGCGCTTGCGAGTAAGGCGGAGGGTCGGAAATGAAGC
>CAYPVG010000037.1:0-17246 GCA_964414085.1 uncultured Boseongicola sp.
CATCCACAAGGCGCGCGATCACCTCATGGACGTCATAGGGCTCTCGAAGATCCGCCGGCACAACACCCAGCAATTCATCTGGATCGTACGCTGGATCTTCGGGTTCTTGCCAAACCACCGTGTCAGGCTTGCGACGGTTCAAATGACGCACGGATTCCCTCGCCAGAGCAAGCGCATGGGCATCGTCTTCCGCCAAATAGTCCGCAACACCCGAAAGCCTTGTATGCACGTCTCCGCCGCCGAGGTCTTCGGCGGTCACCACCTCGCCGGTCGCCGCCTTTACCAAAGGCGGCCCGGCCAGAAAAATCGTGCCCTGCTCTCGGACAATGATCGTGACATCCGACATCGCAGGCACATATGCGCCACCCGCAGTGCACGACCCCATCACAACGGCTATTTGAGCAACACCTTTCGCAGACATCCGCGCCTGATTGTAAAAGATACGCCCAAAGTGATCCCGATCAGGAAACACCTCATCCTGGTTGGGTAGGTTCGCGCCGCCAGAATCCACAAGATAAATGCACGGCAAACCACAAGCCTCGGCGATCTCCTGCGCGCGGAGATGCTTTTTGACCGTCATCGGATAGTAGGTGCCGCCTTTAACGGTCGCATCATTGCAAACGACCATCACATCGGTGCCGTGGACTTTGCCAACGCCTGCAATCACACCCGCGCAGGGCGCTGCACCATCGTACATGCCGTGGGCCGCTGTTGCGCCAACCTCCAAAAACGGCGCGCCAGGGTCAAGCAACGCCGCCACTCGGTCCCGTGGGAGCATTTTACCACGTGCCAAATGCCGGTCACGCGCCTTCGTACCACCACCCGCAGCCGCAATCGCCGCAGCGTCGGCCGCCACAGCAAGCGCAGCTTCATGTGCCTGCTTGTTGGCAATGAATGCCTCCGAACGAGGCGCGGATTGCGATCCTATTTTCATGCTCTTGCGATCCCTTCGGCCTTCGCCAGCCAGTCTTCAAAAATCTCGAAAAGTGCGCAATTTGAGAGGGTTGAGGCGCCAATACTCATCTCTTGGCCTCCAACACCTCTGACTGGCCCTCAATGATCCCGGCGTTCACGTGAAGCCAGCGCGTCCGATAAGCGTACCGCGCGGCGGCAGCCACGTCGTTTTGGAAGGTCGCATTGACCCCGGCCCCCACTGCCGCGCCGATAATCGGTGTCACCTGAGCCATCTTCCGTGTCGACAAGTTCACGCCAAGAGTGGCCGCCACGCGCCGAGTCGCCGCGAGAGTTCCAGACGTCTGCCCAGTCAATTTCACAATCTTTTGCCAGCTCTCGGGATCAATCTCGGACCGATCCTTCTCAAGTCGCTGAAGGGCGTTAGCCTTATCCTCAGCCGAATTCGCCCCAGCCAGATTCAGCACATCCAAGATATAAACGCGCTCGATCTCGGTATCATCGCCAAATCCATAACAAAGCCCCGTCAGTCGAACCGTTCGCAAAGCGAGCGCAATCGTCGCTGGCACGTCCAATGCCAATCCGAAAGCACCAAACGCGCCCGCTGCACCTCCGCCGGTGACCGCATATCCCAAGGCCCAGCGCCGCACTTCGGCCACGGCCTCCTCACAAGCCTGCAGATCAGAAAAATCGTGCGAAATAGCAGCTTTACGAATTGAACTTGAAGCAGCCCAATCGGCACCTCGTATCGCAACTTCAATCGCCTCGGACGGGATCAATCGATGTGTCAACAAACCAATGGGCTTGGAAAGTCCACGCATCATTCGAGGCAAGGCCGAAGGAGGTGCCGCGCGATACGCGTCTTGCTCACTGAGAAGGTCCTCGATCTGCGGGTCAGTCTGGATTTCGTTCATTTGGTCGCCTCCTTGCCCCTTTCATATAGGGTCTCAGAATGGCGACCGCCGGAAACAGTCATACTGCGCCCTCACTATCGTCGGACATTCGGTCGCCCTGACGGTCAAAGTGATAGATTCGGAGCGTCTCGTCCTTCCCGCACCGCACCGAGATCCAAACCAAACCCTCTCCCGGAACTCCGACACACTCGCTGGCATCGCCTCCGGTTTCTGACGTGTACAAAGAAACACCACTCAAAATGACGTCCGATTCAGTCGGCAACTCTCGACTGCCAAGCCAAATTCCAGCCCCTGCCCCGATCGCGCACAACACCGCTGTCATACGCACCACTGACTTCGGCATTTTGAAGTACACTGCCATAGATCACACCATCGCGGCCATAAGCTCGCGCCCGATCAGCATCCGGCGGATTTCTGATGTGCCAGCACCGATCTCCATTAACTTTGCGTCCCGAAAGAGCCTCGCGACCGGCGCATCCGCCATAAACCCTGCTCCACCCATGGCCTGCACAGCTTGATGGGCCTGCTGCATGGCAACTTCCGCCGCATAAAGGCAGCAAGCCGCAGCATCCTGACGCGTCACATCTCCGCGGTCGCACGCCCGCGCAACTTCATAAACATAAGCCCGCGCCGAATTCATCGCTGTGTACATATCGGCAATCTTGCCCTGCATCAGTTGGAACGATCCAATAGGCCTTCCAAACTGCTTCCGTTCGGCAAGATAGGGCATGATCTCGTCCAAACATGCCGCGATAATCCCCGGACCGATTCCAGCCAAAACGACACGCTCATAGTCCAAGCCAGACATCAAAACGCGCGTCCCACCGCCTTCTTGCCCAAGAACGTTCTCCGGCGGGATCACTACACCCTCAAAGATCAACTCAGCGGTGTTCGATCCCCGCATCCCAAGCTTGTCGAAATGGGGAGAGGTTGAGAATCCTTCCATGCCCTTCTCAACAATGAAAGCCGTGACGCCCTTCGTTCCGGCCCCAGGATCGGTCTTGGCATAGACAACCAGAACATCAGCGTCCGGGCCGTTTGTGATCCAATACTTTGTGCCGTTTAGGACATAATTGTCGCCCTTACGCTCTGCGCGAAGAGCCATGGACATCACATCTGAACCAGCGCCCGCCTCAGACATGGCCAAAGCCCCGATGTGCTCGCCTGAAACCAATTTCGGCAAGAACCGCGCTTTCTGAGCCTCTGAACCATTCAGATGGATTTGGTTCACGCAAAGATTTGAATGCGCCCCATATGACAACGACACCGATGCAGAAGCCCGCGCAATTTCTTCCACCGCCACAGTATGGGCCAAATAACCCATGCCAGCGCCCCCAAAATCCGGGTCCACTGTGATCCCGAGCAGACCCAACGCACCCATTTCCGGCCACAGCTCATTTGGGAACGCGTTGTCGGCATCAATGTGCGCGGCCATCGGCTTTACACGCTCTTGCGCCCAACGGTGAACGACGTCTCTCAACGCATTCACCTCTTCGCCCAGATCAAACTGCATGGACGATGTGAACATGGCAGCGCTCCGATTTTAATGAACAACTGTTCAATTAATAACGCAGTGCGATGTTTCGGTCAAATCTTCTTACCTACCTGGCCCTAGAATCTCGGTCGTCATATCAATAAGGTGATCAAAGTTCTCCAAGACATGATCTGGACTTAACCTTTTAATTTCATGCCCTTCCGGCCCAAAGCTCACAAGTGCAATCGGCACCCCAACACTCCGCGCGGTTCTTACATCAGTGACAGTGTCACCCAGTAAATACGATTGCCGCACATCACCACCGGCTTGCTCTACCGCCGCGAGATACGGAGCTGGTTCAGGCTTACGCACCGGCAAGGTATCTGCTCCAATCAACGATCCAAACAGATCTCTCACGCCAAGCCGTTGCAGCAATGTCTCCGCCAAGAATTCCGGCTTATTGGTACAAACTGCCGTCCGATACCCCGCTTCTATCAGCCGTCTCACTGCTGCCTCTGCGCCAGGGTAAAGCGTCGTATGCACATCAATATGCTCGCCATAGTGTGCAAGTAGCTTTGGATACTCACGATCAACGTCGGTTTCGTCTTGATTCCCCGCCAGGCGGGAAAACCCAAGCCGGAGCATGGCACGCCCGCCATGAAATGCCGTCAACTGATCGGCAACCGGATCCAGCATTGGTTCATGGCCTAAACCAACGAAACACGCATTTGCGGCAGCGATGAGGTCCTCACTTGTGTCCGCAAGGGTTCCATCCAAATCAAAAACTACTGTCTTCATATGTCCCCCATCGGCAAACACCCGCCTTTTGATGTAATGTGCGGCAACATCAAGTGAAGCCAACCCGTCTTGCAGGCAGGCCCATTGCGGCTAAAACGACGGGCAACAAAAGGAAAGAGCAGTCATGTCGATCCATCTTATTGTTCTCGCCGCTGGCGAAGGCCCACGCATGGAAAGTGACCGGCCCAAGGTGCTGCACGAAATTGCAGGCGCACCGATGCTCGCGCACACGCTTGGCGTGGCGGATGCCATCGAAACCGGCAAGCGGATCGTCATCGTAGGACATGGCGGCGACGCGGTCCGACAAGCTGCATTGGCCATCGACGATCAGATCGAAGTTGTTGAGCAAACAGAGCAACTTGGTACGGCTCACGCCGTGAAAATGGCCGCACCGGCACTGGACGACATGTCCGGCGATGCCGTCGTACTGTTTGGCGATACTCCCTTCATCCGCGCAGAAACCCTCAACGCAATGCAGGAAGCTCGCGACGGCGGCGCAGACATCGTTGTTTTAGGATTCAATGCCAGCGATCCCGCACGCTACGGACGCCTCGTAACAGACGGGGCCAAGCTGACCCGCATTGTCGAATGGAAAGACGCAACAACGGTCGAACGCGCGATACCGCTTTGTAACTCCGGGGTAATGATGGCTGACGCCCAAAAGCTGATGCGACTGGTTTCTGCCGTAAGCAACGAGAACGCCGCAGGGGAGTACTACCTGACGGATATCGTAAGCCTCGGCCACAGCGAAGGTCTCACAGCATCAGTCGTCACCTGTGATGAAGCCGAAACGTTGGGCATCAACACGCGCGCCGACCTTGCGGCTGCCGAAGCCGTCTTTCAAAAGCGCGCACGCGCTGATGCGCTCCAAAACGGCGTTACCCTTCAAGCCCCTGAAACGGTTTATTTTTCCTATGACACTGTCATAGGTCGTGACGCGGTCGTGGAACCTAATGTGGTCTTTGGCCCAAACGTCACCGTCGAAAGCAAAGCCAGCATCCGCGCCTTTTCGCACCTTGAAGGCTGCCACGTTGGCAGCGGAGCCATCGTCGGCCCGTACGCCCGCCTGAGACCAGGCGCCGAGCTGTCCAACGATGTCAAAGTCGGCAACTTTGTCGAAGTGAAAAACGCTCAAATCGCAGATGGCGCCAAGGTCAATCATCTCTCCTACATTGGCGACGCAACCATCGGGGCGGACACAAACGTTGGCGCTGGCACCATCACCTGCAACTACGACGGCGTCTTCAAACACAAAACCACCATCGGTGAACGCGTCTTTATCGGCTCCAACACAATGCTGGTAGCACCCATAACCGTGGGCGACGACGCGATGACCGCCACAGGGTCCGTTGTCACCGTCAATGTACCAGACGGCGACATGGCCATTGGACGCGCGAAGCAAGTTAACAAATCTGGCCTCGCCCGTCGCTTATTCCAGAAACTCCGCGCCGCAAAAGCGGCCAAGTCGAAAGGCTGATCTCATGTGTGGTATCGTCGGCATCCTTGGCAATCACGAAGCCGCACCAACCCTTGTCGAGGCGCTCAAACGCCTTGAATACCGCGGCTACGACAGCGCCGGTATCGCCACGATCTCGGACGGTAAACTCGATCGAAGGCGCGCTGTTGGGAAACTCGTGAATCTCTCCGACCTGCTGGTTCACGATCCGCTCCCTGGCAAATCCGGCATCGGCCACACCCGTTGGGCCACCCACGGAGCCCCAAGCGTGACCAACGCCCACCCCCACAAATCCGGCCCTGTCGCTGTCGTACACAACGGCATCATTGAGAACTTCAAAGCGTTACGCGAAGATCTCGCCGGCAAAGGCTACGAGACCCAGACGGAAACTGACACCGAGACCATTTCGCTCCTCGCTCAATCCTTCCTGGACCAGGGCCTCGCTCCTCGCGACGCTGCAGAGCAGACAATTGCCCGTCTCGAAGGTGCCTTCGCACTCGCCTTCCTGTTTGACGGCGAGACGGACCTGATCGTGGCTGCGCGCAAAGGCTCTCCTTTGGCGGTAGGACATGGCGACGGTGAGATGTTCCTTGGCTCCGACGCCATTGCACTCGCGCCAATGACAGATCGCATCACGTACCTAGAAGAAGGCGACCGCGCAGAACTCACACGGGACGGTGTCACGATTTTCGACGCCGCTGGCCAGATTGCCAACCGAGACGTCCGCCGTATCCAGATCGACACATCACGCATCGAAAAAGGCGGCCACAAGCACTTCATGGCCAAGGAAATCGCCGAACAACCAAGTGTTCTTGCCGACGCCATCAAACACTACGTTACCGAAGACGCGCTGAACCTGCCTGCCGATACCCCAGACTTTGCCAAGATCGACCGCATTCTCATGGTCGCCTGCGGCACGGCCTATCTTGCTTGCGCGACGGCAAAGTACTGGATCGAGAAACTCGCGAGCATCCCGGTCGAGGTCGATATTGCTTCCGAGTTCCGCTACCGCACACCACCGATTGGTCCCAACACGCTGGCAATCTTCGTCAGTCAATCCGGTGAAACCGCCGATACGCTGGCAGCTCTGCGACACGTCGCGGCCAAGGCGCAAATTCTCTCAATCGTAAACGTTGCGGAAAGCTCCATCGCCCGCGAAAGCGACGTCGCCCTTCCCATCCTGGCAGGCGCCGAGATCGGCGTGGCCTCCACCAAGGCCTTCACCTGCCAGTTAACCGTGCTCCTTGCACTGGCTCTGAAAGCCGCCCAAGACCGCAACTTGATGACAGGAGACGAGCTCCAGTCGCATGTCGCCGACTTGCGCACATTGCCCGGCCGCATCTCAAGTGCCCTCACGACTGACGACACCATCGCCCGAATTTCAAACGATCTCTCCAAAGCTCGCGACATCCTCTTCCTGGGCCGGGGCCAGATGTACCCTATCGCCCTTGAAGGTGCGCTAAAACTCAAAGAAATCAGCTATATACACGCCGAAGGCTACGCCAGCGGAGAACTCAAACACGGCCCCATCGCTCTAATCGACCCTGCCGTGCCGGTCATTGTCATGGCCCCTCGCGATGCGCTTTTCGAAAAAACCATTTCCAACATGCAGGAAGTGATGGCCCGCGGCGGTCGCGTCGTCCTCGTGACGGATCGCGCTGGCGCTGAAGAAGCTGGAGACGGCACAACTGCGATCATCACCATGCCAGAGATCCCCGACCTGCTCGCTCCAATCCTCTACGCTATCCCGGCGCAACTTTTGGCCTACCATACTGCAGTCGCCAAAGGCACAGATGTGGATCAGCCACGAAATCTCGCGAAATCCGTCACAGTGGAGTAACCGCAATGGGCACTCGATACGACGAAATCACGCCACCGCTGCAGAAGTTCATCGAACGCCAGCACATCGTCTTCACAGGCACTGCCGCGCGTGATGGTCGCGTGAATATTTCACCCAAGGGCATGGACAGCTTACGCGTTTTGTCCCCAAACCGCATTCTTTGGCGTAACTTCACTGGTTCTGGCAACGAAACGGCTGTCCACCTCGAAGACACCCCTCGAATTACGCTGATGTGGTGCGCCTTCGAAGGTCCGCCTATGATTTTGCGCAGCTACGGCACAGCCCGCGCCATCCACCGAACAGACGAAGATTGGGCCTGGGCCGAAAGCCATTTCACACCGGACAAAGCACTCCGTCAGTTCTTCGACGTCACCGTCGACGTTGTCCAGAAAAGCTGCGGCTATGCCGTTCCGCTTATGGACTACGCTCAAGATAGAGAGGTCTTGCAAAACTGGGCCGCCGATAGATCGGAGAAAGATATCCACGCCTACTGGCGGAACAGAAACGCCATTTCGCTGGACGGCACCCCGTCCCACATCGCCGAAAAGAACGGCGTCGCGTGACCCTTGAAGACGCCCTCAGCGCCTTGCGCGCCACCGCAAACGCCCAAAAGGCGGCAGAAATGGCGCGCTACCACAAAGTCGAACGCCCATACCTCGGGGTTTCAAACCCTGACATCGACGCCTGCACCAAAGCTTGGCGAAGGACCCTCGAACTGGACGCACGCCTTACCCTCGCCGACGCTCTGTGGCAGACCAACATCCATGAAGCCCGCATCGCAGCAGCGAAACTCCTGACTCAGGCCCGTATCCGACCCGACGACCAATCCGCCTGGGAACTCATCCAATCATGGGTCCCCGATTTCGACGCTTGGGCCATCGCCGACCATGCAAGTATCGCTGGCCAAAAACGCCTCTCCTTTGACCCATCGCGGCTGGACGACGTTGAGCCCTGGACTCACTCTGATCATATGTGGACGCGCCGTGCGGCTTTGGTCATGACGCTCCCATGGACCAAAAACCGCAACCCAAAACCCGAAGAACGCGCACAACGTGAACGCATCCTCGGCTGGGCCGCCACCTACGTCACCGACCAAGACTGGTTCATTCAGAAAGCCGTCGCCTGGTGGCTTCGCGACCTCTCCAAACGCGACCCCAACCGAACACGCACGTTCCTGGCTGAGCACGGAGAGGCAATGAAACCCTTCGCCCGACGTGAAGCCGCGCGCCTCCTGCCCTGATCTTCTTTCTGGTCGAAATACGCCGGGGCCTGTGGCAGCGCCCTAGCAAGAAATGGAAAGCGCGCCGATCAGGCGTGCTCCGCCAGATCAGTCATCACCCCGCAACGCACGCCGCATGATCTTGCCGGTGGCGGTTTTGGGCAAATCGTCCACAAATGCCATGGCACGAGGCGCCACATGCGGACTTACCCGCGCCTTCACGCGCGCAATCAAACGCTCCTCCGCGCCATCTTCAGAGGCCCCCTCTCTCAGCACAACAAAGGCTTTCACAATCTCCCCACGCACATCGTCCGGCACCCCGACGCAGGCCGCCATCACGACGTCTTCGTCACCAGACAAGCAATTCTCAATCTCAGTTGGCCCAATGCGATAGCCGGCACTGGTGATGACATCGTCATCCCGGCTCGAGTACGTCAGATACCCATCTTCATCGACCGACCCCAAATCCCCGGTCAGCAACCAGCCATCGCGAAACTTCTCCGCGGTCTTCTCAGGTTTATTCCAGTATCCTAGAAACATCACAGGATCGGGCGCTTTCACACAAATCTCGCCGACCTCACCAGCCGGCAATCGCGCCCCATCCGGCCCCATGACAGCTACCTCATGACCCGGCACCGGCATGCCCATTGTTCCGGGTTTCCCAACACCAAGCTCGCGCGACGACGACACCACCAGATTGCACTCCGTTTGCCCGTAAAGCTCATTGATGCCCGCGCCCAACGTCTCCTCTGCCCATGAAAGCAAATCCGCTCCAAGGCTCTCGCCGCCCGATCCAATGGCCCGCAGCCGCATGCCCTCCGGCACCGGCGTCCCACGCATCAGCTTCAGCGCTGTCGGCGGCAAGAACGCAATCGACACGCCAAGATCGCACATCAGCGCATAAGCCGCGTCAGCTTCAAACTTCCGCATACGATGCGACACCAACGGCAGCCCGAAATAGAGAGCTGGCATCGCAAGGTCCATCAACCCTCCAATCCACGCCCAATCCGCCGGTGTCCAGGCCACATCTCCTTCACGCGGACGCTCCAAAACCATCTCAACGCTCGGCAAATGCCCAAGCAGAAAGCGATGCCCGTGAAGAGCGCCTTTCGGCGCACCCGTAGTACCACTTGTGTAGATCATTACCGCTGGATCATCTGGGCCGACCGGTTCCGGCACGGCTAAGGGCACTGCCGAGACCGCGGCATCCCAACGAATGACTTCCGGCTTGGACGATTGCGGCCATTTGGCATCCAATGCAACGACCGTCTCCACTGACGTCGCCCCTGCCACGCTTAGCAACTTTTCCAACTGCTCGGCATCAGTCACCACGGCCGAAGCGCCGCTATCGGCTAGCCGATATTCCAAAGCGTCCGCACCAAACAGAGTAAACAGCGGTAACGAAACGGCCCCTAACTTGTGGGCCGCAAAATGCGCCACCATCACTTCGGGTCGCTGGCTCAGTAAAATGCCAACCCGGTCGCCTCGAACAACACCTGATGCTCGCAATGTCGCGGCCAGAGCGTCACTCTCCGACTTCAGACGGCCAAAGCTCCAAACTGTTTTCTCACCATTCGCATCCACATCAATGATTGCGGCTCGGTCAGGATCGAACCTTGCCCAGCGGTCGCAACAAGCCTCTGTGATCGAAAAACCCCGTGGAATCTCCCAGCGGAAATCGCGCAGAACATCCTCCCAATGACCCTTGGGCAACAGCGCAAGTTCACCGGGTGTCATAGACTTCGACCTCAACCAAATCTGTAAGCGAAACTTCCAAAACGCGCAGCGCGGCAAGCGAGATCCGTCCGCTCCCATCTGTTGGAACAAGTATAACTTCTACGCCGCCGCCTGCTCCAGGCAGCTCAACTCGCCCTGACGTCTCCGCGTCGACCAAAGCAGTTTGAACCCAAAATCCAGGCCGCGCTGGATCGCCAAGCGTCACAACATCTTGTCCTAGCAAAACACCCCCTTCAGAGGCGTCCGCCGCTTCACGGCGCTGAACATCACTGGTGGTGTCGAATTCCTCTACGCTGCGCGCGTTCTCAGGCGGCAACGACAGAGAAACATCCGCCAACACATCCTCCGCAGGAGCTGCGACGTCTGCTTCAGGCGTTGCCACACAGGCCGTTAGAAAGGCCAATAGCATTAAGGGAAACAAAAGACGCATTCATCCTCCTAAACGCCTACAAAAACCATCGAACGAGCAGCACCAACCCTTGCAGCGCCTTCGGCTCCACCCTACCCTAACACACATGGAAACGGCACCTCTCATTGACCCCTATCAGCGGGCAATTTCCTATCTTCGCGTTTCGGTCACCGACCGCTGCGATTTCCGGTGCGTTTACTGTATGGCCGAAAACATGACGTTCTTGCCTAAGCGCGAACTTTTGACGCTCGAAGAACTAGACCGAATGTGCTCGACCTTCGTTCATCTCGGCGTCGAAAAACTCCGAATTACTGGCGGCGAACCGTTGGTCCGTCGCGATATCATGACGTTCTTCCACTCCATGACACGCCACCTCGATAGCGGCGCCTTGAAAGAACTGACGGTGACGACCAATGGCAGCCAACTCGCCCGGTTTGCTGATGACCTCTACGCAGCCGGTGTGCGCCGGATCAACGTCTCGCTCGACACGCTGGATGAGGACAAATTCGCCCGCGTGACACGCTGGGGACGTTTGCCACAAGTTCTCAAAGGCATCGATGCCGCTCAAAAGGCGGGCTTGCGCGTCAAGATCAATACCGTCGCCCTGAAAGGCTTCAACGAAGACGAGCTGTTCACCTTGGCGGAATGGTGTTCCAGTCGTGACATGGACCTCACCTTCATCGAGGTGATGCCAATGGGTGATCTCGGCGGTGAAGACCGCATCGGACAGTATTGGAGCCTCAATGATCTACGCGCCCGACTTTCTGAGCAATTCACGCTAACTGATCTCGCACACCGCACAGGTGGCCCAGCGCGCTATGTGCGCCTCGAGGAAACAGGCCAACAAATCGGCTTCATTACCCCGCTGACACATAATTTCTGCGAAAGCTGCAACCGAGTACGGCTGACCTGCACGGGCGAATTGTTTATGTGTCTTGGTCAGGAAGATAATGCTGATCTGCGCACACCTTTGCGTACACATCCCGACAACGACGACGCACTTGAAACCGCAATCCGCGCTGCCATCCGCCTTAAACCCAAAGGCCACGACTTCGACTATTCGCGCCAACGCGCTGATGGGCAGGTGTCGCGGCACATGTCGCACACAGGCGGCTAGGACATGGTAAGGCACCTCACTGATCGCGATCTGGAAAACCAGCGCCTCCAACGGTTTCTTCGAAAATCCATGCAAGCATCGCCGGCCTTTGCTCTTGTTTTGCTCACCTCTAGCTGCGCTCTTTCTCCAAAAGACTACGAAAGCGAGCCAGTCGAAGTGCAAACGCCGTCAGGCATAGTCACATGCCAGCTCTACACGAGCGACCTGGTTGTGTGGGACCGCGCCATCCAACGACCAGAGTCCATGTCGGTAACTGCGGCCGACGACATTTGCATCGAAGAAGGTGAACGCCGCGCGGAGCCTAGCATATTTACGGGTCTTTTTGGCGGCGGATAAACCCACTTCGGAAATCAGAAGCCGTTACGCCAAACGACCCTTGATCGCCTTTGCAAGGACCTTGGGATGCGACATCGGCAACATATGCCCTGCGCCTGGGATCGTAATCCCCTCTGCATTGGCGATGCGCCGACCAAGCGCATCTACGATAGCGGGCATCACAGGGTGGCTCTCGCCGCCCTCGACCAGAGTG
The DNA here is from genome assembly GCA_964414085.1 of uncultured Boseongicola sp. Classification (GTDB taxonomy): domain Bacteria; phylum Pseudomonadota; class Alphaproteobacteria; order Rhodobacterales; family Rhodobacteraceae; genus Boseongicola. Next base: position 12,406 of record CAYPVG010000037.1, read on the forward strand.
ACCGGAACCTCGATTTCTTCAAGGCGACCGGGGGCCAAAAGTCCTGGCCAATCGTCCCAAAGCAAACTGCCTGCGGCATCAACCAACGCGACACGGTGGGTCATGTACCTGCGACGCTGTTCTGGAATGTCGTCCCAGGGCGTTCCATCTCCCCAAAGACGCACAAAATCGCGAGTTGCCATCGCTCCGCTGCCCTCACGCACCTTGCGATAAAAAGAGGCCATATCGCGCGCGACTTTGTCGCCGATTTCCGTGCCTTTGACAGCAGCAAAAAATACCGGCTCGACCATCACAAGGGAAGAAACGCGGTAAAATTTTTCGATCGTCAGTCGAAGAGCAATCACCGCGCCCATCGAATGCCCAATGATGGGCACAGGATCGGCCGGCAGGGCATCCAGGGCAATCTCAATCGCTTGATCCGCATAAGCGCGGTCCGGGGCCCAGTCGTCTGCTGCACCGTGCCCCGGCAACTCAATCAAAATGGGTTCGACGCTCGAACCAAGAACCTCTAGCAACGGGTCCCAAGCGCTGGCGTCGGCCAGACCGCAATGGATAAACGCGACAGGTCGCGCCACGGTTACACCTCAGAGCGCCGCCAAATGGCGGTCAAGCGCATCGATGCGGTCCTGCCCCCAGAACCGAGCGCCATCGTCTGTGATAAAGAATGGTGCGCCAAATACACCTGCATTCACTGCATCTTCCAAATTCGCTTCATATGCCTCAGCTCCGGAAAGCAATCCGCTATCGGCCAAGGACGGGTCAAATCCCGCTTCTTCCAGACATGCCTTGATTACAGCATCTTCGGCAATGTTCTTTTCTTCAGCCCAACACGCGCGTGTTATTGCTGCAACCAATGCACCGACGTCACCGCCGCCCGCAGCCTGCGCCGCAATCACGGCATAGGAAGACGGTGCCGGGTTGGTCGGCCAGTACGCTGGCTTGATGTTCACCGGCATCCCCAAATCCGCGCCCGTCCGCTCAATCTCGATCAAACGATACTCCTGGCGCGAGATGTGCCTTTGCCCCGGAGGCGTGCCACCAGTGCGCCCGAACAAATCCATGATGCCAAGTGGCTTATAGGTGATCGTCGCCCCATGCTTAGCCGCAACTTCAGCCGGACGCGTACCCGCGAAGTAGCAATTGGGAGAAATCGTTGCGAGATAATAGTCAATATGGGGCATTTCAGGGGTCTTTCAGGCAAAGGAATGTTTGCCAGACCCTAGGCACATGTTAAGCGAAGTCAACTTCACGAATCTGTCACAAACTGTGCCAGAATTTGCACCAGGACGACGCTGCCCATGCCCAATCTCCAGGAACCGAAGATCATTACGGGGAATGCGAACCCCACCCTAGGCAAAGCGGTAGCACGTCGATTGTCGATGCACCGGGGAATGAACGTCGGTCTGGTGGATGCACGGGTCGAACGATTCAATGACGGTGAAATCTTCGTCGAGGTTTTCGAGAACGTTCGCGGCGAAGACATGTTCATCCTGCAATCCACATCGAACCCCGCCAACGACAATCTGATGGAGTTGCTCATCATGTCGGATGCGCTGCGCCGCTCGTCCGCAGCTCGCATCACCGCTGTTGTCCCCTACTTCGGCTACGCCCGTCAGGATCGACGTACCAAAGCCCGCACGCCGATTTCCGCTAAACTCGTCGCCAACATGATGGTGTCGGCTGGCATCGAACGGGTCCTGACGATGGACCTCCACGCGGCCCAGATACAGGGCTTCTTCGATATTCCCGTCGACAACCTTTATGCCTCGCCGGTCTTCGCGCTCGACGTGAAGCACAAATTTAAAGGCAAGCTTGACGGTGTGACCGTCGTCTCACCAGACGTCGGCGGCGTGGCCCGTGCCCGCGAACTGGCATCTCGCGTTGGATGTGCGCTCGCAATCGTAGACAAACGTCGGGAGAAAGCCGGCGAAGTGGCAGAGATGACCGTGATCGGTGATGTCACAGACCAGACCTGCATCATCGTGGACGACATCGTCGATACAGCAGGCACACTCTGCAAAGCCGCAGACACGCTTTTGGAAGCTGGCGCAAAAGAGGTGCACGCCTACATCACCCATGGTGTATTGTCCGGCCCTGCCATCGAACGGGTCACGAACTCCGTGATGAAAAGCCTGGTCATTACCGACTCGATCGAGCCGACCGAGGCGACGCTCGCCGCAAAAAATATCCGGATTGTGCCAACGGCCCCGATTTTTGCACAAGCCGTGCTCAACATCTGGCACGGCACTTCGGTGTCCAGCCTGTTCGATCCCGATACGCTGGAGCCGATCTACGACGGCATGTACTCCTGACGCTTCGGCGTCAGTACAAAGCGCGCGCGGTGATCGCGCACATCAGGCCGAACACGGCCACGATGGCTAACAGATAATCCCCCGGAACCGCGTCCGGATCGCCCTTCAAAAAGGCAACAAGTCGTCTTGGCATGGTAGAGCCCCCCAGCTTTCCCAGTCGGCGGTACTTTATGTGTTTCATGTCCACTGGATCGAGTAGCCAGTTGGAAACAGTGCGTTTTGCCAAGTCCTATGCACTTCGGACACATCTGGACCGAAGCTAAGTCGCCCGCTAGGTTTGATTTCAACGACCAGGCGTACTTTGAATAGCGCAAGGACCACTCAATGCCCGTCTCCCCCGACCACCCGCACGTCGAGCAACATACCGAGGGTAAGACAAGAGACCTACCAATCTCGAAAGAACTGGCCGACGTTCTCGAAGCTGCCGCCGTCGCATCGGGCATCGACACTGTCTGGATTTACTCCGGCGGACAATGCGCCAAAGGCACCTGCAGCAAACGCACTGGCTCCACGCGCCACGACCTCGGAGCGGCGGCCGACCTGCACCTGGTGACTTCCGGCAGTCCACTGGATTTCAACAAATCCAGTGACCGTGAAGTGTTCGCGGCCTTTCTCGAAGCTTGTGCGGAACAGGGTGCCGAAGGCATCGGCGCTGCGGCAGACTATATGGGATCAACTTCAGCCCATATCGGGTTCGGCGGCCGTGCGGTCTGGGGACGAAATGGAAAATCAGCGAACGCCCCGGATTGGGTCAAACGTGCAGTTGCAAAAGGCTGGGCAGGCCGCAGCCGAACTCAGACCGAAATGACGGATGCAGAAGAGGCAGCTTTAATCGAAGAGCTGATTGAAACCATGCCCGACAGCCCAAATGCCGAGGTTGAGCCGCTCTCGGACGCCTTTTCCGACGAACAAACATTCGGTACACGCCACGACTACGGCGACGACCACCCCGACAAGGCCGAGTGACTCACGCGTCTCGTTTCGGCGGTATGGAATACGTAAATGTTGCGCGTGCCACCAACGCCTCAACGCCGTCATTGCGCACGGCCACGTCGCCAACGGCCAAAACACGCCCGACCTTGTGAAAGGTCACGTCAGCCACGAGCTTGCCCCCGGCCACGGGCTTGCGCATGAAATCAATCGACGCATTGGTCGTCACCGCCAACGCTTCTTTGCCAATCATTGCCAACAGACCGAAATAAACCGCGCAATCTGCCAGTCCAAAAATCGTTGGCCCTGAAACCGTTCCGCCCGGGCGCAGATGACGTTCCTCAGGCGTCAAACTGACCCGCGCCCACATTGGCCCGATGGCTTCCAGATCGAATTCACCAATCATCTGCGGGAATTCCACGGCCAGAAACGCACGCAGTTCGTCCAGCTCCAATTTCAGTTCCATGCCCGTGCCTCTTCCGTGTTAGCTTCCAAGACACTGCCAAAGGATGATCGCATGGGAAACCCGTTAGACAGCATCACCGACCCCAAAAAGCGCGCCGAAGCCGAGCGCCTCGATCAGATCTTCCGTGCTGCAACCGGATGGGAACCCAAACTCTGGGGAAAGATGATCGGCTATGGTGAATACCACTACCGCTACGAAAGCGGCCGCGAGGGCGATTTCTTTGCCACCGGCTTTAACATGCGTGCCCGCGATATCGCGCTCCACATTCTACCCGGCTATAGCGAATTTCCAGAAATCGCCGCACGCCTTGGCAAACACAAACGTGGCAAAAGCTGCTGGTATCTTCCGAGCTTGGAGACCACGAACATAGCCGCTCTGACTGATCTCATCAAAGCCGGACTAAGGGATCTCGAAAGCCATTACGAGGTTAAGCCGACGTAAACCCACCGAACGCCCACACCGACGTAATACCGACGTTATACCGACGCGATACCGATTTGCCCTCAAACCCCGTAAATCGCTCCGAATTTAGCATCCAAGTAGTCCAGAAGTGGACCTTCTGACGGAGCGTTGCCAGTCGCCTTATGGATCAGCTCCCTCGGTGCGTAACGCTTACCGTGCTGTTGAATTTTGCTTTTCAACCAATCGGTTGCAGGGCTCGTGTCTCCTTCAGCCAATGCCTCATCCAGATCGGATACCTCCGCCCTGATCGCTTCATGAAGACATCCCGCATAGACATTCCCAAGCGTGTACGTTGGGAAATACCCAAACAGCGCTTCAGACCAATGCACGTCTTGCAAAACACCATTGGCAGGAACATCAACTTTCACGCCGAAGTCATTGAAAAAGCGCTCATTCCAAGCGTCAGGCAGATCCGCGACTTGCAAGTCATTCGAAACCAGCGCCCGTTCCAAATCGAACCGCAAAAGCACGTGCAGATTGTAATGCACCTCATCCGCCTCAGTGCGAATAAATCCGGGATTACAACGATTTATCGCGGCATAGAACGCGTCCGCATCCGCAACGCCAAAGTCCCCAAACGTCTCGCGCATCTGGCCAAACAGCCACCCAGTAAACGCTCGACTCCGACCCAACTGGTTCTCATAAATCCGCGACTGGCTCTCGTGCACTCC
>CAYPVG010000038.1:0-18675 GCA_964414085.1 uncultured Boseongicola sp.
TTTGGCCCGCATTTCGATTGTGGAGCGGCATGGTAAGAATGGAAATATCTCTAATGGATTTGTGAGAGGTTTCGGACTGAAGAAGGGTGCAATTGCATCCACGGTTTGCCACGATCATCACAATATTGCGTGCATCGGAACAAACTACAGTGACATGGCAATCGCAGCCAACCGACTGGTGGAACTAGAAGGTGGTTTCGTCGTTGTTTTGGACGAGACTGTTTTAGCAGAGTTGGCATTGCCAATAGCGGGATTGATGAGTGACAAACCTTTCGAACATGTGCGAGAGTCGCTTGTTGAGTTGCGTGACGCGGCGCGTAATTTAGGAGTGACAGTTGAGGAGCCCTTCCTTCAGCTCGCCTTCGTTGCCTTGCCCGTTATACCTGCGCTGAAGATCACCGATTTTGGGCTTGTGGACGTTCATGCATTTGAGGTCATCAGCCCCTGATAACGTGCTGTTAACCTAGATTGTACTAAAGCCCCCTAATAACAGTCGCTCCGGACCCTTCTGGAGCCACTTCTCTGGTGGAGCGTGCATGACAACTCTGACATTGCATCAGGTTTTGTCCGGAGCCGAACTTGGACTTGATTGGGGACTGTCAGATCTCCTTTTGGTCGAATTGTCAGAGAGAACAGTCCTGTATGGGCTTTCCAGAATAGACGGCGCGCTGATTGAGCTGACTGTTCATCCGCCGGGCAATCTCGCCTTTGACGACAGCCTATCCTTGAGCGGCACATTCCAAGTCGGAATTGACCCGTCGATTGCTTGGTTTGAAGGCGACATCCTGATTTCGGGAAGAGAAGCCGAAGATAACCAGATTGTCGAAACAAACACGGCCGGAAGCCTTTCAGCTTTGGCGAGTGATAGTGCTCTCGGGACTTTGTCGTCGGCAGCCGAAGCAGGCGCTTATGTGATCGCTGCCGGTCAATCGAGCGATGAGATCAACGTTTTCCAGAAAAGTGGCCAAAGCTTTGTTTGGATTGATGGCCTAGCCGACAACGCGAGCACCTACCTGCAGGATGTTGCCGATATTGAAACCTTTTCGATAGGGTTAAATCATTATGCGGCAGTCGCTTCTAGGGCCGAGTCTGGTGTTTCTGTATTGCAGCTGGATGCGTTAGGCAATTTGTCGGTTTCCGCACAGATAGGGGCTTTCGAAGGTCTGCCGATATCTGCGCTAGCATCTATAGAGGTTGTCGAGCACTTCGGGAAGACGCACGTCCTTGTTGCGTCTCAAGGTTCTTCTTCGCTGTCATCGATTGAGTTCTTGGGCCCCGACACTCTTCGGGTCAAAGACCACATTCTCGACGCTCCAGAGACTTTCATTTCCGGCGCGACCACTACTGCTTCGGTCGTTGTGAACAACTTTGCATTCTTAGCCGCGGGAGGAGCCGAAGCCGGTATATCTTTGTTCAGCGTGCTACCCAATGGAGAAATATTCCACTTGGCATCCATTGCGGACAATGAGAGCGCCACGCTCCTTCGTCCTACAGCGCTTTCCATATCTGCCAACGCGGATTCACTGAACCTGTTTGTTGGTTCGACCTGGGAAGCGGGGCTTACGCGTCTCACATACGATCTGTCGACGCTTGGAGCTGTTATGGTCGCTAGCGGGGGCACGATCTTAGGGACTTCTGGTGATGACCAAATTGTCGGATCGGATACAGCCGACGCGATTTCGGGTGATTCCGGAAACGACATTATCGTCGATGGGCAAGGCTCCGACCTTTTGTCCGGAGGGCCGGGTGAAGACACCTTTATTTTTGTCGCCGACAGTCAGCCGGATACGATAATGGATTTTCAGCTTGGTGTTGATCGCCTTGATTTGTCACGTTTTGACTTCCTCAATGACGTCAGTCAGATTGAAGTGGTGTCAACTTCCAACGGCGCAATCCTGTCCTTTGCCAATGAAGAAATCACAATCACCACAAACGATGGCAGTGGCCTGTCGTTTGGCGATTTCACAAATGAAAACACTCTAAATGCCGATCGCCCACCGCTTCTTCAAGTTAACCAAGTGCTAAACGGTGGATCAGCAAACGACATTCTGAATGGGGGTGCCGGAAACGACACGATATCCGGATTTGGAGGCGCCGACGACCTGGCAGGCGGAGAAGGATTGGATCTGCTCATCGGCGCTGAAGGTGCCGATACTTTGAATGGTGATGCGGGCGACGACGTTATCCAGGGCGATGGTGGTGCAGACCTGTTAATCGGTGGGGACGGAGATGATCATTTAGAAGGTGGCTTCGACGGCGATTTGATCTATGGCGATGCCATCCTTTGAGCGGTTCCGTTATGCGATGGCATAAACGTCGAATAGTATGTCCTCCCACAGAGCGAGAACGTCCCCACTGTCGACTTGTGCTTGCGCGTCAACCGGAGGCGACCATGTCGGGAAGGTATCGATAAGCGATTGAAGCGTCATGTCGTCGCCGAACAAAAGATCTGATCCAGCGTTGCCTTCGACCTGATCGTTGCCTGATCCGCCTTCGACGAGGTCTCTTTCTCCGTCACCTTGTAGCGTGTCATTTCCAGATGCGCCGTGGAGCACGTCGTGACCGTTACCGCCTGTTATGCCATCTGAACCTGCGTTCGCTTGAAGGTTATTATTTGACGCGTTTCCCATCAGAATATCGTCCCCTGAGCCGGTGATCCCAATTTCAATCACTGTTCCGCGTGCGATGCCAATGTTGCCGCTAAGTCCGGCGAGGTCCGAAAACATCTCCTCTCGCAGGTCGAGGGTTTGATTGTCCGTGTAAGAAGAGAAATCAAACGTATCAATGCCGCCTGTGTCGTAAATGGTGAACGAGACTGGATTGGACAGCAAAAGTGCGGTGTCCAAGTATGTGCCAGTCGTTCCGCCAAGCCCGTAAGTGTCATCGCCCGTACGGACCTCTGCAACGCCGTAGAGGTTCTGCACAGCAAGGATGTCTGCCACTTGTGGTGTGATCACATATGCGAAGCTCGCATTTAGCCAAGTGTTTTCGACTTGGTGAAAGTACGACATGACGGATGATTGCCAACTGTCGTTGAGGTACGAGTTGTCGATGCCGTAGGTGGCACCGCCGTTGTACGGGCCTGCGTGGCCAAGCCCGAGTGCGTGGCCTATTTCGTGGATGTAGGTTTGAAAAAAGTATCCGTCTGTTCTGTCAGAGCCGCCAGCCCAAGTAGAATCGATGTTGATAGTTGCGCGTGTAATGGTGGATCCCGAGGCCCAAAACTGTGCATATGCACCGGCCGCATCGTCTTGGAATGTGATGTCTACGTCGCTTGGAGCCTCGCGAACCGAGAGGGTGTAGTCGCCTTCAAAACTGTCCAGGTAGGAACTGGCTTGAAGGTAGTAGGTACCTGAAGTTGGTGCCTCGAATGATATCATGCTGTTCGTGCCGTAGGCGTCATCACTTTCAAGAATAACGCTACCGTTTGCATCCCTTAAGCGCAGATAGGGATCTGCAAGTGGATCACTATTGTCAGAATTCCCGTCGAGCGCGATGGTTACCTTCTGACCTGCGGAAAGCGAGATCGCCACCGCGTCGCGATCAGGCCCACCTGACAGACTGCCCTCGAAATCTTGGCCAACGCTCATCGAATATGCCGTGAAAGTTCCTGAGGCGGCGTCGGGTCCTTCGATGACTGTCGAAGTCGGAAGCTCCTGCGCGGGCGTGCGCTCAATAAACTCGATGCCGGTTACATCGCTCCATGCTTCAAGTGCTCGGCGCGCGACAGTCTGGCCGTTCTCTTGGAGACTGGACAGATCTACAGTTAAAAACCCGCTCGTCGTGATGTCGAAGGAGTAAGTGGTTCCACCCCAGAAACCAGTCGTCAGTTGGTTCGCAATTTGGTCTATTGTGTAAACGGGCAATTCAGATTCGGTTGTTGAGCCGCCCTCAGTCAACCCGAGCTCACCTTCGTGAGACAATGTCCTGATGCCCTCTTCCAATTCCACGGAAATCAAATGATGGAACGTCATTGACGTGCCCTCGGTTCAAGGGCGAGCCGAAACTTGGCAAGCTTCTGCGCGTCATTCTCAACAACGAGAAAGGAATACTGCAACGAACGGAAAAGCACCAAGCCACCCCTCCCTAATAACTCACATAGGGCGCGCTTTTTGCCGAAGCTTCGCGCCACATCACCGTGGATTAAAGTAGGGAGCGACCCTTACCTGCGTATTTACCGATAAAGTTTTCTTGTTGAGAATTTTAAAGAACTAGCCGTAGCGCCGTAGAGTCTTTCCGGGCTGTAGTTTAGGTGTGAGTTCCACCCGCTGACCGCCTTCTGAGATGCTACCATCAGTCCGTCCTGCAATAATTCGCGCGGCTTCTCGACCAATTTCTCTTCTCCCTGCATCCATTGTGGCCAGTCGGATCGGTAAGCCGTCTAGAAGATCAACACCGTTGAAGCCAGCGAGTCCCATCTGAGACGGAACCTCGATGCCGTTTTCGAGACAGTAGAGCAAACCGCCTGCGCCGATCAGATCATTTGAGTAGTAAAGAAAATCCAAATTCTCGGAACGCTCAAGTATGGCCTGCGTCATTTCCCGACCTTTTGCCAGAGCGGATCCGCCGGAGTAGAACTCTTGATCCATGACCTCGATACCTTCCTTAGCAAGAGCCTCGGTAAAGCCTTCGAAGCGTTTTCGTGCACGGTGGTCGAGAGACATCTTGGTTCCCAAAAAACCAATATTCTCATAGCCGGACTTCACAATAGCGCGGGCCATTTCGCGTCCCGCCCGTCGATGGCTAATTCCAACGACCGAGTCAATTGGTTCGCCGTCAACGTCCATTATCTCGACGATCGGTATACCCGCCGCGCGCAGCATTGCCCTGGAAGCGTCGGAGTGTTCAAGGCCAGCCAGAATGACGCCTGACGGGCGCCAAGACAGCATCTCGAAAAGGACTTCTTCCTCCTTCTCCGGCAGGTAGTTGGTTACTCCTACGACGGGTTGCAAAGGCGTCCCGTCCAGCACCTCCGAAATTCCGGTCATAACTTCCGGGAACACCATGTTCGAAAGGCTAGGAATAATCACTGCAACAAGGTTCACACGACTTGACGCAAGCGCACCTGCAATTTTATTCGGCACATACCCTAAAGTTTTGGCGGCGTTCAAAACCTTTTCTCGGGTGGCCTCTGACACGTCGCCTCTGTTTCGCAGGACCCGGCTAACCGTCATTTCGCTGACGCCAGACGCTTCCGATACATCTCGCAGTGTGAGTGGCCGTCTCGCAGGGATTTTGATGTCGTCTGACATGGGGATTACTTTTTTGTCTGTCATCTTTGTATTTCACGCCGCGTGTTCATATGTCCAGCAACCTTGCCAGAGGTGTTAACGCTAACCTTCACCAAACAATGTGATTTGTCACGTAAGCTTTTTGTGGGTGCCCCTTGCGTAGCGCTGCCCGAGGGGAGAAAACGAGGTTCTCTAGGCCCCGTGGCTCAACTGGATAGAGCAGCCCCCTCCTAAGGGGCAGGTTGCAGGTTCGAATCCTGCCGGGGTCGCCATAACATGCTAAAAAGATCGAGCCGAATTTTTGAAGCCAGTTCTCTATTCCTTTCGCCGGTGTCCTTATGCCATGCGTGCCCGACTTGCGCTTGCCTCTAGTCAGCAGGGCGTTGAGTTGAGGGAAGTTGTTCTGCGGGATAAGCCCGAGGAATTCTTGGCTGCCTCGCCAAGCGCAACAGTTCCATGTCTCGTGCATTGTGAATCAATCTTGGACGAGAGTCTGGATGTTATGGTGTGGGCTTTGGAGCGGAATGATCCGGAAGGATGGCTCGATATGCCCGAGGCGGGATGGAATTTGATCGAACGGTGTGACGGCCCGTTCAAATCTGCTTTGGACCGCACCAAGTACGCAACTCGTTACATAGACAGTGATCCTTTGGAACAACGGTCTTTGGCCATAGAGTATCTTTCGGACTTGGATGCGCAGATAGGTGATTGGCTTTTTGAGAGCCCGTCCATTGCTGACTTTGCCATTTTACCATTTGTGCGGCAGTTTGCTTTCATAGATAAAGCTTGGTTCGACACTCAACCATGGCCGAAGCTGAAGCCTTGGTTAGAGAGCTTCATCGCTTCAGATCGGTTTAGTTCAATCATGCAAAAGTATCCTAAATGGACGCCCGGAGATGAGCCAACATGTTTTCCAAGCTAGAATTGCCCTGACGTTACGGAGTTTTCTCGAATATCCGTTGTAGGCAACTGCGTTGTCATGCCGTAATGAAGGTGAACGGCAACGGGGACAGCCGAAAGAGGAAGACCATGACGACGCCAACTGAGGAGCGCGCCGCTCAAGGAGAATACCTGAAACGACACACCGACGCTCTAATCAAGGATCTTGGGTTCGCCCGAGCTTGCGAAGTTTCTGGAAAGTCGAAGGCGACTTTGGGTCGTTATGCGTCGCTTGCACCAGAGAATTCCGATCGGTTCGTACCGGTGAACGTCTTGCTGGCACTTGAGCGTGCGGCATCTATTCCGTTTGTCACCAAAGCTCTTTCAGAGCTTCAAGGAATGACGTTGGAGTATGACGAAAGTCGTGGGGATCCGACGGGGGCTTTGAACAGCGATGTAATCAAACTCTCGCAGCGATTTGCGACATTAATGGGTGAGTATAACCACTCCATAGAGGACGGTGTTATAAGCCTAAATGAAGCCAAACGGCTCCTTGACGAGACGAATGCACTGCAACAGGTCTTGGTCGATATGAAGCTGCATCTTCAGTCAGCGAAATGAGAATGAGTTGCTTGGGGGTCGGATGCTAATCCAACCCCCGATAACCAGGTCTTACGTCAACGCTCACTGGCACAATGGATTGCGCCCCCAACTCATTCCATGACCGTGGCAATACACACCAAGGCAACTCCCCCAGCCGCGAGGCACGAGTACATCGCGACTGAGGGGCTGGGCCCAGAGACAACGGGGATGTTCGATGCCGACCCAGCATCAAAAATGTAGGGTTGGCGATTTCCTCAAGTAATGGGAAAAAATTCTGAAAAGCGTCATGTTTGGAACTGACGTGATCAACGAAGCAAGGAAGTCAGCGGGATGATGGACACGATTGAGACCTATCTCATGCAAGGCCAGGAAACTCTTCTGGATTGGATCACTTCCCCGTCGGCCTACGCGCAATTTGCTCTTCTGGTCGCGGCCTATTTATTGGCGGTTTTGTGCTCTGCTTCAATTAGGCCTCGGCTCGATCGCATCCTGACACCGCCTGATGACACCAAGTCGATATGGTCGACTCTTCGGCGTTTCGCACTCTTGTTCCTGCCACTGCTTTTGCCTGTGTTCGCATACGCTTTCACGGCGCTTGGCGAACAGCTGGTGCGGTCGCTCTTTGGAACCGGGGCGGTCATCGCATTTGGAAAGCGGATTTTCGTGTTCATTGCGGTCCGCCGCATTGTCCGCGACATTGTGGTTGACCCATTCCTGAAAACGATCGGGAAATACGTCGCAATTCCAATAGCGGCTCTTTATGTAGTCGGTCTCTTGGACCCCATTATAGTGTTGCTATCCGAAAATGGCATCTCCATGGGACGGATACAGTTTTCGTTCTTAGCCATCGCGCGGGCGGTTATCGCCGGCTCAGTCTTATTTTGGTTGGGCCGTTGGTCCGCCGATCAAGGGACCACCTACATCAGAGCGCAGGAGACTATTCGACCGCCAACGCGCGAACTCGCAGCCAAGGCGCTTGAACTCGCAATCTTCCTGGTCGTTGGGTTGGTGCTGCTCAATATAATGGGTCTGGACCTCTCAGCGCTGGCGTTGCTTGGGGGCGCGGTTGGTGTAGGCCTCGGGTTCGGTCTTCAAAAAATTGCCTCGAACTTCATCTCTGGGATCATTCTTCTTTTAGAGGGTCAGGCGACCGTTGGTGACTTTGTAGAGTTGGACGGCGGCGAGAGTGGCACAATAATTCGGATGGGTGCGCGAGCGACCATTCTCGAGACTTTTGATGGAAAGTGGATCGTCGTCCCCAACGAGGACTTTATCGTCTCGCGGATCATCAATTGGTCTGATGCTGGCTCTGGCAACCGCTATGAGGTGGAGTTCTCGGTCAGCTACGACACCGACATAAACAAGATCCCGGCATTGATTATCGAGGCTGTGAAGAAGCATCCGAGTGTTCTGTCGGAACCTGAAGAACCGGACGTAGAACTCAAGGCATTTGGCGATAGCGGCATCGAGTTTGGAGTTGAGTTCTGGGTAGAAGGTATTGATGACGGTCCAAACAAGTATGGCTCAGAAGTCAGGTTCCTCATTTGGAACGCGCTGAAAGACGCCAATATCGAGATACCGTTCCCCCAGAGAGAGATCAGGTACCGAGACGGTCACAAACCAGTTTAGGTCATACGAATTGCGTTCTGATCAATCGATAGGACGTATCCCTGGCGTGCGATTGTACGTATCAGAAGCTCGGCCACCATTTGATTGCCCAACGCATCGCGTAGGCGCTTAATACGCGTTGCACCGGCGGCCTCCTCGCAATCCGCAGGTGACTTGCCAGAGATCACTGCCTCGATCTCAGCTCCCGTTAGAACATCGCCGTCCATGCGCGCCTCGGCCAAAACAGAGAGTGTCTCAATGGCGGCCCCCGTTAATTTGAACTCCATGTCGTTTAGAACGACTGAGTTCTCGCCTCGATTGATAACCAGCGATGACACCTGGATGCCCTGTTTTTCGATCGCACCAATACGCCGATTGAGAACGACAATCGTTACGACGAACACCAGGCAGGCGATTAAAAGCCCTGTGGCGAAGAGCATCAAAACAAAGATGACGACACGATAACTGCCAAGTGTTTCAGAGAAGGCCGTGCCGGACTGCGCAAGGATCTCTAGGAGCTTGATCTCTGCGGCAGATGTTAGGTCTGCGTTCTCAATGAACAATCGCTCCACACGCTCGTTGAACGCATTCGCGTCTGGCAAACTCCAAAGAAGGAAGGCGGCCGCGCTTCCAAGAATTACAACCACGGCAAATATACCGATTGCCACGACGCGATTGCCAACTGCGCGCGTCTCAGTAACGGAGGTAGAACTGTCCGGCATCCCGCTTCCGACCCTCTAATCCTGTTTCGTCGAAAACCGATTCAACTTGTAGCAACATCCACCCACCCGCGGATAAACGTCGCTCAACCCCTCGTGCCACCGCACGCGACATCCGACAGGGGTTAGCATCAACTTGCATCACACCATAATGCAGCCGCAAGGGATCCTCCTGCTTTGCTTTATAGTCTGCGTAACACGCAGCAAAAGCAGGTCCTGCGGCCATGCTGCCCAAGAGGCACGCGGCAATACCGATAAATACAAGTCTCATGCTTTCGACCCTGAGCCGTGTTGTTCGGAAAATCAATAACACAGGCAGTCGAGCGCGATGATATCGCATAGCAGACACCGGATATTGCTTGTCTCCCACTCCGCTCCCCAAGTTGGACCCACACAGTTTGGCCAACGATTTTCGATTTGGAGGGAAGCTCATGGGTGTTTTGAAATCTGCCACAATCGGTGCGTTATTCGTTGGTTTGAGCCTCACTCCGGCGCAGGCAAATGGTGACGACCTTGCGCGAGCAATCCTTGGTATCGCAGCCGTAGGTATTATTGCCAAAGCCATCGATGACAGGAACGATCGCAGAAACAAAACTACTGCCACCATTGGTGCCAGCAGGCTGGGATCTGTCGAGCAGAACTCTCGTATTGGTGGCCGCATAGTCGATGGTCGAATTCGGCCATACGAATCCAATAGAACGCATTCTAAGCGTGGGTTCAAAAAGCAGCCGCTTCCGCAAAGGTGTCTTAGGGTTGTCGAGACAAGTCGTGGAGATCGGCTTGCTTACGGCGCTCGTTGTCTGAATCAAAATTTCAGGTTCGCTTCGCGTCTTCCTGATCGGTGTGAAACGGCTGTTCGCACGAACCGACGATTCCGAACTGTTTTCGGGGCGCGGTGCCTGCGCCGAGATGGCTGGAATGTAGCGCGGTACTGAGCGCGCTTAACGACTTACTGGCGCTGACATCCCGCACATCTCCGTTGGCGCCAGTGGGTCGGGGTTCATCCCCCCCGACCCAAGTTAACGAGTGAGCGAGTTGTCCTCACGAGTGGGTGGGTACGAGTTCAGGCGGCTTCCGAAAAGGGGGCCGCCTTTTCCTTGTAACCGGGGCCTAGAGTGTGATTTCTGTCCAGCATGGGTCCGGATTACGAAGAAGAAAGAAAGCTCATCGCGGCTGGCAGGCGCGTGATTGCTGGTGTTGATGAAGTAGGGCGTGGTCCCTTGGCTGGCCCCGTAACCGCAGCTGCTGTTATTCTGGATGCTAAAAATATTCCACCGGGGCTCGAGGACTCGAAAAAACTGTCAGCGCGCAAGCGTGACGACCTGGCGGCAACTCTAGCTGATTGCGCGGTAGTCTCGGTTGCCCACGCCACGGTCGAAGAAATCGACGAACTAAATATCCTGCAGGCGTCTCACCTTGCCATGTGTCGCGCTGTGGAAGGCCTGGGTCGGAAAGTCGATCATGCACTCATTGATGGGAATATGATCCCCAAGAGCCTTCAGGTGCCGGCTACCGCTCTGATCAAGGGTGACGGCCGTTCGGTCTCGATTGCCGCGGCGTCTATCGTAGCGAAAGTGATGCGCGATCGCATCATGGTGGATTTGGCGCAACAACATCCCGGATACGGGTGGGATCAGAACGCCGGTTACCCGACTAAAGCTCACCGAGAAGCGCTTCAAAATCTTGGTGTGACCCCACACCATAGACGTTCGTTCAAAACCGTCCACAATATGTTGTGACAAGGAAAATTCTTAACCTATTGATTCAAAAAAGAATTTGACGCCGAATCACGTTTGACTCATCTTTAGGCCAACAAATTCGCCGCGGCACAATGATGCTCGGGACAGAGGCAGAGATGAAAACGAAGACACGCACAAGCGCGGCAGAGTTGCCGTTGAATTCCATTCTGGACGGCGATTGCATTGAGATCATGCAAGGTCTGCCTGAGAGCTCGGTTGATCTGATCTTCGCTGATCCCCCCTACAATCTACAGCTAAAGGGCGAGCTGCATCGTCCTGATAATTCCCGCGTCGACGCGGTGGATGATGCCTGGGATCAATTTGGAAGTTTCAGGCACTACGACCGATTTACGCGAGATTGGCTGGCAGCGGCGCGTCGTATTCTGAAGCCAAACGGGGCGATTTGGGTTATCGGTTCCTATCACAACGTGTTTCGTCTGGGTGCAGAATTACAAAACCAAGGATTTTGGATACTCAACGATGTCGTTTGGCGCAAATCCAATCCCATGCCAAATTTCCGCGGCAAACGACTGACGAACGCACATGAGACCCTGATTTGGGCTTCGAAAGGTGAGGGTTCGAAATACACATTCAACTATGAAGCGCTGAAAGCGCTCAACGAAGGTGTGCAGATGCGCTCGGACTGGGTGCTGCCAATCTGTACCGGCCACGAAAGGCTAAAGGACGCCAACGGCGACAAAGCCCACCCCACACAGAAACCGGAATCTCTTTTGCATCGTGTTCTGCTCGGCACGACAAACCCCGGTGACGTTGTGCTTGATCCGTTCTTCGGAACTGGAACGACGGGTGCCGTGGCCAAAATGCTTGGTCGCGAGTTCATCGGCATCGAAAGAGAAGCCTCCTATCGCGACGTTGCCGAAAAGCGGATCGCCAAGATACGCAAGTTTGATAAAGCTGCGCTCGAGGTTTCGGCTTCCAAACGCGCTGAGCCTCGGGTTCCATTCGGCCAACTTGTAGAACGCGGCATGCTTCGCCCCGGCGAGGTTCTGACATCCCCGCGCGGTCATGCTGCCAAAGTACGCGCTGACGGAACACTGGTTGCTGACGACATCAAAGGCTCCATCCACCAGGTTGGTGCGGCGCTTGAGGGTGCGCCAAGCTGCAACGGCTGGACGTATTGGAACTTTAAGCGTGACGGCAAGACAGTCTCGATCGACGTTTTGCGCCAGCAAGTCCGTGCTGAGATGAATTAATTTCCCATATACCGCCGGTGCTTGTGGCCGCCCACGGCATCGACCTTGGCCCCGCTTTATGCGGGGTCTTTTTTTACGGTTGGAGAATAACTCCAGAGACTTGCGCGCGAGGTCCTATGAAATCCGGGCGACGACATATTCGGCGAGGTCTTCGAGCATCGTTCTTAGTTCATGCTGTGGCAGCACCGCTAGCGCGTCGCGCGCCTTCACCGACCACCGCATGGCATCCTGACGTGTGTCGGATAACGTCTCGTACTTCGCGATCAGCGCCAGAGCCTGCTGCAGATCATCGTCACGTTGATCGCCCTTTTCGATGGTTCGGACCCAGAATGCACGTTCCTCGGCTGTAGCTTGAGCAATGGCCTTAATCACAGGCAGCGTTAGCTTTCGCTCCCGAAAGTCGTCCCCAACGTTCTTGCCGGTGGCTGAAGCGTCTCCCTCATAATCCAGTAAGTCGTCGGCGATCTGGAATGCGATACCAAGGGCGTCACCATAGGCGTTCAAAGCTGCAACCTGTTTTTTGGTCGCGTTGGAGATGACCCCTCCAACTTCGCAAGCGGCTGCAAAAAGGGCAGCCGTCTTTCCTCGAACGACTTGCAGATAAACATCTTCCGTCGTTGCCAAGTTGGCCGCCGCAGTCAGCTGTAGAACTTCACCTTCGGCAATCGTAGCAGCGGCGTTCGAGAGAATCCTCAAAACGTCGATCGAACCAGTATCAGTCATCAGCTGGAAGGACCGCGCGAACAGGTAATCCCCAACAAGAACAGATGACTTGTTATCCCAAAGCAGGTTCGCAGTGGGCCGGCCGCGTCTTTGCGTGCTCTCGTCAACCACGTCGTCGTGCAAGAGCGTTGCGGTGTGAATAAACTCGACCGTCGCTGCGAGCCGCAAGTGGTCTTCGCCCTCGTACCCAAGCAAACGGGCTGACGCCAGAGTCAGCATTGGCCGCAAACGTTTTCCCCCTGCTTCGACAAGGTGGGCTGTGACTTCCGGTATGCGCGGCGCATGCTTTGACGCCATCCGATCGCGTATCAGGGCATTCACCCCAGACAGGTCATCTGCAAGAGACGCAGCAAGACGCTCGTGAGGTTTGGAAGAACGGTCTGTATCCAGGCTCATCACAGGCTCGTCAGGTTACTCGACAAACCCGATGGTCTGCCTTTATGTCCATTGTATGAAAGAGTTATTGCGCACCAACGACCCCACATTGATCGCCTTCGCACAAGCTCTGCTTGAGGGCGAGGATATAGCTTGCTTCGAGTTGGACGTCCACACGAGCGTGCTGGAAGGGAGTATCGGCATATTGCCGCGGCGCCTGATGGTTCGAAGCAAAGATCATTTCCGGGCAAGCGCCGTTCTGCGCGACAACGACATCCCGCTTCACTCATGATCGAAACGACAAAGGACGCGTTTCTAGGTGGGGCACTGAACCTTCTACAGCCAAAGACAGGATACCGTGCCGGCGCTGATCCGGTTCTTCTCGCGTCAGCCGTACGGGCAAGGGCGGGCCAAAGCGTTTTGGAGCTCGGTTGTGGTGTCGGTGTTGCACTATGCTGCCTTATGCATCGCGTCCCCGGACTTTATGGTGTTGGTGTTGAGCGCGACGAAGAAATGGTCGAACTCGCGAAGCTGAATTTTAGCAACAGTAATTTGGAAGCCCATGCGGTTAGGGGCGACATTGCTCATCTTCCTGAACACTTAAGTCAAGCTTCATTTGACCATGTGATTGCGAACCCCCCGTTCTTCGACCGTGCTAAAGGAACTTCCGCTCAAAACAAGAACCGCGAGGGTGGGCGGGGTGAGGGCACACAACTGAGTATTTGGATCGACGTCGCCACCAGGCGCTTACGCCCCGGTGGTCACCTCACCATGATTCAAAGAATTGCGCGCCTTGGCGACGTGCTGTCGCTCATCGACAGCCGTCTTGGCAGCGTGGAGATTGTGCCACTCGCGTCTCGAACTGGTCGGGAGCCCGACAATTTTATTGTCGTTTCGAGAAAGGGTAGACGCGGTGCGCTTCGCATGCATGCACCGTTTATTCTCCACGAAGGGGCTCATCATGATGTCGACAGAGATAGTTACACCCAGAGAGCCCAAGCGATTCTTCGCAATGGCGAAAGCATGAACTACTAACAGTTAATGTCGAGGTAAGCCTTGCGTGCTACGGATTTGGCATAAATCCGCTTCATGATGCGTGACTCGAATCGCGAAACATGCTGCACTCTACCTACATGCCAAATACAGGAGGACGACTATGAGCTTGAGTTCACACCTTAAGGAACTCCGGAACAAGCACGATATTCTCTCTCAAGAAGTCGAACAGGCGCAAAGAAGTCCAGCGTTCGACGATCTTCAGATTACGGCATTGAAGAAGCAAAAACTAAAAATCAAAGAAGAAATCGAACGGTTGAGCGACGCGGCGAACGCTTAGCCTTACGGTATTGAGGCCGCCGGAACGAATCGGCGGCCAGTGTCGAGCGCCCCAATTTCTTTAGTCTGCTCCTCGATCCAGTCGAGGAATGCTTTGATATGGGGCCGCTTTTCCGCGCCTTTCGCACAAATCAGGCGGTAGTGTGCTTCCGTCGTTAGAGCGATGTCGAATGGCATAACCAATCGGCCTTCCACGATTTCGCGCGCGGCCAGAGATACCCTCCCAAGTACAACTCCGGTCCCCGTTAAAGCAGAATCTAATGCGTGATCAGCCTGGCTGAACCGCAAACCACCAGCCGGAGGGGTTCCAATACCGGCGGCCGCAAACCAGGCGGGCCATTGTATGGAAGGCTTTAGGAAAGCGATGTCATCCTGATGAAGGAGCGTCGCGCCGTGCAGGTCTTCGGGTTTTGTCAGTTTCTCGGCAAGTTCCGGGGCCATCATGGGTGTTACCCACTCTCGAATAATGCTGCGCGTGAAGGCGTCTTCGTTGTGTGGCAACCCAAACCGGATTGCCACGTCTACGTCATCCCGATCGAAATCTAGCAATCGAAGGGTTGCGGTAAATCTGAGCTCGATCTCTGGATGTTCCTGAGCAAAGGCGAACATACGAGGGGCGAGCCACTTGGCCGTGAATGCCGGGCCAGCTGTAACCGTGATGGATGAAGTGTCAGTCAACCTGCGTGCGGCTCGCCATGCTGACGTGAGAGTCGCAAATCCATCACGCGTACCTGGGACCAACGCGCGGCCAACTTCCGTGAGTTCAATCGCTCTGTTCAATCGACGAAAAACACTGGCGCCGAGATGCTCTTCAAGTGACTTGATTTGGAAGGAGAGTGCTGCTGGCGTCACGTTGAGTTCGTCAGCGGCTTTCGCAAAAGACATGTGCCGAGCCGCGGCATCAAAGGCCCGCAAGGCAGTTAGTGGTGGCAGCCGGTCACTCATTTCACATAAGTAATACTTAACTGAAGCCTGAACAAGTCTCGTTTGTCCTAAACGATCGTCGCTGCCATATAGGTTTCAGACAAGGAACACTGATCAAAGGATAGAACAATGATCGAGACAACCAGAGACGCCCGTGTTCATGACGCCATGCGCAGAGCACACGAAGAACGCGCAAAAGCATTTGCTCAAATCTTCGGTCGAATTTTCTCCATCCGCTAACCGTTGCAAGCGCCTCCCGGATGGAAAAAGGGCCGCCCTTTTTGGGGGCGGCCCTTTTCTATTCTGTGTTTCACAATCAGACGAAGAACTGAGCGCCATTCGCTGAGATGGTCGAACCGTTGATGAAGCCGGACTCGTCTGAGGCCAGGAACGTTACGCAGCGCGCAATCTCTTCTGGTTCGCCCAAACGACCAGCAGGGATTTGTGGAATGATTTTCGAATTCAGAACCTCTTCCGGAATCGCACGAACCATTTCCGTACCGATGTAGCCGGGGCAAACGGCGTTAGCGGTGATGCCAGCGCGCGCGCCTTCCTGAGCAAGAGATTTGACGATGCCAAGGTCACCAGCTTTGGTCGCGGCATAGTTTACCTGACCAGCTTGACCCTTCTGACCGTTGATCGAAGAGATCACGATCACACGGCCGAATTTGCGTTCGCGCATGCCCGGCCAAACTGGGCGTACGGTGTTGAAAACGCCTGTCAGGTTGGTCGCGATAACCTTGTTCCACTGTTCGGGTGTCATCTTATGGAAGAAACCGTCCCAAGTGATGCCAGCGTTTGCAACAACGACCTCAATGGGTCCGAGATCGGCTTCAACCTGGGCTATACCAGCGGCAGATGCATCGTAGTCTGCCACGTCCCACTTGTATGTTTTGATCCCGGTTTCTTCTGTGAAGGCAGCGGCCTTCTCATCGTTCCCGGCGTAAGTTGCGGCGACGGAATATCCCTCAGCTTTCAGTGCTTTCGAAATTGCTTCGCCAATTCCACGGCTACCGCCGGTTACAAGTGCTACACGTCCCATGACGTTCCTCCAGTTCTTCGGCCCAGCACGTGAGCGCTCAAAAGTTTGAAATGAGATAGGCGGCGCTAGACCGCGCCGCCTTGATTTGGATCAGTCACGCTCGATGCACATAGCGACACCCATGCCGCCACCGATGCAGAGCGTAGCCAAGCCTTTCTTGGCGTCGCGACGCTGCATTTCGAATAGCAGGGTGTTCAGAATACGCGCACCGGATGCGCCAATTGGGTGTCCGATGGCAATCGCGCCGCCGTTTACGTTCACGATCTCTGGGTCCCAACCCATGTCTTTGTTCACAGCGCAGGCTTGTGCAGCAAAGGCTTCGTTTGCTTCAACGAGATCGAGGTCACCAACGCTCCAGCCTGCTTTGTCCAGAGCTTTGCGTGATGCGTAGATCGGTCCAACACCCATGACTGATGGGTCGAGACCCGCTGTTGCGTAGGATGCGATGCGGGCAAGTGGCTTAACGCCGCGCTTTTCTGCGTTTTCCGCGCTCATGAGAAGCACGCCAGCTGCGCCATCGTTGATGCCTGATGCGTTGGCAGCAGTAACCGAACCATCTTTGGTAAAGGCAGGTCGAAGCTTCTGCATATTTTCAATTGTTGCGCCGTGACGGATGTACTCATCCTTGTCGACCAAGATGTCACCCTTCCGGGTTTTGATCGTGAAGGAGATGACCTCATCGTCAAACTTACCAGCTTTCTGTGCGGCTTCAGCTTTGTTCTGGCTCGACAATGCAAACTCGTCCTGCATGTCGCGTGTGATCTGCCACTGGTCAGCCACGTTTTCAGCCGTCTGACCCATGTGATAGCCATTGAAGGCGTCCCAAAGACCATCTTTGATCATGGTGTCGATGAACTTCATGTCGCCCATCTTATGTCCCGCGCGAACCGCCTGAGCGTGGGGGCTCATCGACATGTTTTCCTGACCGCCAGCAACAACGATGTCAGCGTCGCCAAGCATGATGTGCTGCGCGCCAAGTGCAACTGTCCGAAGACCTGAGCCGCAAACCTGGTTGATCGACCAAGCCGAGCTTTCTTTCGGGAGACCTGCATTGATATGTGCCTGACGTGCTGGGTTCTGGCCTTGTGCGGCGGTAAGAACCTGACCGAGGATCGTCTCGGATACGTCAGCCTTGTCAACGCCCGCGCGTTCAACAAGTGCCTCGATTACAGCTGCGCCGAGGTCATGTGCAGGTGTATTGGCAAAGCTGCCACTGAAGCTGCCGACAGCTGTACGTGCTGCGCTCGCGATTACGACGTTGGTCATTCAGGGTCTCCTCTCGAATTCTCTCAAAGCATGCACACCGGCGCATACCAAATTTGGCGGCACATTATGCACCTGCAGAAAAAAAGCAACGGACACAACGTCACCCCGGCAGCATAGCCGCTATGCAGTTAGCGTCCGTAGTAAAGGCTGACGACGTGTTTTGCCTCTGCAAAGAAAAGCCAGCGTTGTGCTCCAACACCTGCGAGGTGGGACAGCACTGCAACGGCCGCAAGCAAGTGATGAAATGGAAGCAAAAGAATTAGTACCGGCACACCGACTGCGAGCAAAAGCGAAATGATCTTAAGGGTTTGTGCGTGCTTGCGTGCAATCCGAAATGCCATCTCGTGGGTAAGGTAGTTGCCACCGGTGTGCGGTGGCTCAAAGGCGCGAACGCTACCAATTTGACCCAAGCCAGTAGCGGTCTCGAGGCTTGTATCCGAGGCAGCTTCTTTGCGATCTTGATCGACCCAGGCCACAACCTGCAGGACGCCGAGGGCGATCAAAAGCGGTAGTGCGACGGAGACGTGTCCCGACAAAAGCAAGCCTCCGACCACCGCATATGCCATGAAAAGCACCGGCGGCGACCAGTGATTCCATCGTGGAACAGTCTTCATCTGGGTGTAGATCATCGAGGTCGTGAACACCGTCAGAAGCGACAGAGCCGCTCCAAGCCAGCCCAACACGGCGATGCGCGTGTCGAAAAAGATAATCAGGAAAGCGTAGAGGCCCATCACCCCCATGGCCAACGCCGCGGCCCAAGCCTCTCGTGACAGCCAGCTTGATCGCCACTGCGTGAAAGACTTTAGCGCACGCTCCGGATGTCCAAGGTGGAACGTGGCAGACACGAGTCCGCCACCTGCCAGTGCGAAACCAATCGCGAAAAAGACGAACGCCACCCAGCCCGAAACTTCGGGAAATCCGAGGCCGAGCATGGCCAAGAGTCCGAAGCCAATACCTGACAGCGTAGAGAAGATGATGATCGACGGGGCCGGATGCATTAGCCGATCCTTTCTAGTGTAT
>CAYPVG010000039.1:0-2577 GCA_964414085.1 uncultured Boseongicola sp.
GGCATTCACCGGCATCTCTGCAAGAAGCTCTGGCGACATCATCTGCGCTTGATCGCCGTTCATCATGCCCTGGCCGCCGCCCATCATGCCCTGGCCGGATCCCATCATGCCGCCGCTGGGCATGTCACCGGGCCCCACCAAGCCATTGTCAGCTGCCCGTTTCATACCTTCGGCGTTGGCGCGGAGAGCTTCGGCGAGCGCCGCAAACTCGTCCCAATCCTCCCAGATCGTGTCGAGCGCCTCGGATGGTTTTCCGTTGGACCCGTCCGGAAACAAATCCGTCATCGCCGAACCGGCATGACCAATCATGGTATCGGCAGCACCGCGCACGATATCCGGATCATATTCTGTCTGCCCGCGCATCATTGGGGTGAGACGCTTCATTGCATCACCCAAGTCGACCATCGCATCCATCCGCTCTTTTACCACTCCGGTCGCGCCCGAATGAGCAAGTGCGGTCAATCCCGCGGACGTCATTGCTACAGCCAAAATCCAGGTTCTCAGACGCATTTTGCTTTCCTTCTTCAGCCCGCTCAGTTGATCCCGTTCGCGCGTTGGAGTTCCCGTACATAGGCAACGATCATCTTCACGTCGCCTTCGGTGAGGCCTTCGACGGGCGGCATATTGCCAAAACGCCAATGATGGGCCCGAACGCCATTTCTAACCGCCACCAGAAAAGACCCATCACCATGGTGGCTCGGCTCATAGATCTTGTGGACAAGAGGTGGTGCTACGCCGTCCTGTCCAGCGGCATTCGTTCCATGGCAGACTGCGCACTTGGCCTCGAAGGCGGCTTTGCCGATCTGGGCATTCTCAGAAAGCGCCTCTGGGAGTGCAACTTCAACCATGGCGGCACCCGCCGGGGGCGTCTCGGTGGCTTCCGATGCTGTGGTTGCCGTATCGTCACCGCCCCACCAAAAGCCGACCGCAAGAAGGGCGGCGATCACGACTGCAAGTAGCGAATAGCGACCCATCAGATCAACTTGACCTGCGTCCCCACCGGGGTGCGATTGTAAACTTCAAGGATGTGCTCGTTGTAGAGCCCGATGCAGCCGCTCGACGACCGGCGCCCAATCTTGCGCGTGTCATGGGTGCCATGAATTCGATAGTACTGCCACGAGAGGTGCAATGCCCGTATTCCAAGCGGGTTGTCAGGCCCCGGCGGCATGTATGCCGGCAAACTCGGATCACGTTCTCGCATCGAGGGCGTGGGCGTCCAGTCCGGCTCGGGATCCTTGAACGTAATCTCCGTATAGCCCCGACGCGTTAACTCGTCAGTCATTGGCACCGATGTGGGATAGATGAACATCTCACCGTCGGGCGTCCACTGTTGCAGGACACGGGAGTGCGTGTCGGAGATAATGATGCCTTTGCCAAGCCGATCAAAATGATCCTGCCAGTTGTGCATCATGAAGCCGGAAGCGTTGCGCCGCACCTCTGCGGAGGACTGCGCTTTGAGAAGCGTTGGAACGCAAAGAGTGGTCGCGCCAAAGCCAGTCGCGAATGCACGTCGCGTCAGCTTGAGTCGGTTTCTTGCCTGCATGGGACTACCTGCATCAATGTCGAACACTTTGATTTCTATCGAACATCGCGAACTTCAGGAATGCGCAGACCACCGGTTTTTTGTAAGGAAATGTATCAACTGATCCCTAGAACAGAGGGATCAAGTCAAGCGATGCCCGCTTCCTTCTTGGTGGCAACAGCCATCTCCTCCGTCTGATCGGACACGTCTTTCGCAGCGACATTCGGCGCGGCTAAGGGCAGCACCACGCGGGCCCGCAGCCCTCCTTGATCGCGATTCAGAAGATCTATTGTGCCGCCATGTTCCAAGACAATGCTCCGGGCGATCGATAACCCGAGCCCATGGCCGCCAGTTTCGAGAGATCGGGACTTTTCGACCCGTTGGAACGGTTGGAACACATCACCAATGCGCTCTTCTGGGATGCCGGGTCCGGCATCATCGACAGTGATCTCGACGCCCACATCGGTGGCGTTCCACGACAGGACCGGGTTTCGGCCGTACCGCTGCGCGTTATCGATGAGATTACGCAGCGCACGGCGCATGGCCACGGGCTTGATTTGGACCATCGCTTCAGGTCCAACTTGCAAGCCAAGATCACCGTGTGTGTCTGAGTGGATCGCGGAAAGATACTCGGCAATGTTCAGGCGCTGCTGATCTTCCCCATGACCCACGCCGCGTGCATAGGCCAGCGTCGCTTCGACCATGTCCTGCATTTCATCAAGCGACGTCGAAATGCCGTCTCTCGTCTCAGCGTCATCCACCATCTCTGCACGAACCCGCAGAGCCGTCAGAGGCGTTCGCAGATCATGGGCGAGCGCGGCCAGCATCTGTGTCCTGTCGTTGACGAAACGCGCAAGCCGCGCCTGCATATCATTGAAGGCGACCGTCAGGTTTCGAACCTCCGTCGGACCGATCGGGGTAATTGGACCCTCTCCGCCCCCGCGTCCGAAGTCTTCGGCTGACGACGCAAGATCATTCAGCGGACGTGTCAATCGGGTCAGAAGAAACCAAAAAATTGCCAAGATCAGCACCGCCGATGTCAGCACAAACGACAA
>CAYPVG010000040.1:0-4256 GCA_964414085.1 uncultured Boseongicola sp.
AGTTCTTCAATGGTGCGATTCCGGACACCGGTTCGAACACTTTGGCGCATATCGCGATGGCATGCGAGGTCGGTAGTGCGGAAGAGGGGCGTTCGGGACCATTGCGACTGCCTAATCTTGGTCGGTTGGGATTGCGGAGCGCTGTTCAGCTTGGTTCGCGCAACGATGCGCCAGGTTTGCCCGAGGAAACAGAAGGTCTTTGGGGGGCGGCAACGGAGAAATCACCAGGGAAGGATACACCTTCGGGTCATTGGGAGCTGGCAGGCGTTCCCGTGCCGTGGGACTGGCATTACTTCCCGGCAACTGAGCCATCTTTCCCGGTCGAGGTTTCCAACAAAGCTGCCGAACTGGCAGGCGCAGAGGGGATTTTGGGAAACTGTCACGCGTCAGGAACCGAGATCATCGCACGGCTTGGGGAGCAGCACATCAAGACGGGCTGGCCGATTTGTTACACGTCTGCAGACAGTGTTTTTCAAATTGCAGCTCATGAAGAGTATTTCGGTTTAGAGCGGCTTCTGCAGCTTTGTCGTGACCTGGCACCAATGCTTCACGAAAAGAAGGTTGGCCGGGTGATCGCACGGCCTTTTCTTGGCGAGCCGGGGTCGTTTGAACGGACGGTAAATCGTAAGGATTTTGCGATTGCTCCTCCTGCACCAACACTATGCGATTGGGCGCAATCCGCCGGTCGGCGCGTCTACGCCATAGGTAAGATTGGTGACATATTCTCGATGCGTGGCATTGATGAAGTCCGGAAAGGGAGCGACGCGGTACTATTGAATCATCTCCTCGATGTTATGGATGAAGCAGAAGATGGCAGCTTTACATTCGCCAACTTTGTTGAGTTCGACAGTCTTTACGGGCACCGCCGTGATATCTCGGGGTATGCAAGGGCTCTGGAATGGTTTGATGAGAAAGTGCCGGAGATTGAGGCTCTCATGAGACCGGACGATCTTGTGCTCTTTACGGCTGACCACGGAAATGATCCAAGTTGGGTCGGGACCGATCACACGCGTGAGCGCGTTCCCGTGCTTGGTATGGGGGTTGGCCAAAAGCCAATTGGTTTGGTTGCGTTTGCTGATATAGCGGCGTCAGTTGCGGCGCATCTTGGCGTGCCAGCAAATGGCCCCGGGAGGAGTTTTCTTTGAGCCTGTCAGATAAATCTAAGATCGAGTTGCACTTGCATCACGAAGGTGCCGCGCCGCCTGCGTTTATTCGTGGCCTTGCGGCGGAGAAGAATGTCGACTTATCGGGTATTTTCGACGAGAAAGGTTCTTATAAATACAAGGACTTCTGGGACTTTCTTAAAGTTTACGAGGCGGCGACGAGTGTTCTGCAGACTCCGGAAGATTTCGCACGCCTGACGTCTGCTGTGCTCGAGGAGAGCGCCGCATCTGGCGTGATCTATTCTGAGACATTTCTTTCGCCTGACTTTTGCGGGGAGCGCGACGTCGGCGCGTGGAAAGAGTACCTTGCCGCCATTCGGGAGTCAGCGGATGCTGCCGAAGCCGCACATGGAATCGTATTGCGCGGCATCATCACTTGCATCCGGCACTTTGGCCCTGACAAAGCGCGCGAGACCGCAATTTGTGCTGCCGAAACAGCGGGCGACTGGATCGTTGGCTTTGGAATCGCTGGGGACGAAAAAACTGGCGAACCAAAGGACTTTTCCTGGAGTTTCGATTGTGCGCGAGAGGCCGGTTTGCGTCTTACTGCGCACGCTGGCGAGTGGGGCGGGCCGGAAAGTGTTCGTGCTGTGATCGACGATCTCGGAGTCGAACGCGTCGGTCACGGCGTGCGTGCAATTGAGGACCTCGCGCTTGTAGATCGACTGGCTGAAGATGGTATCGTTTTGGAGGTGTGCCCAGGTTCGAACGTCGTGCTGGGCGTCTATCCGGATTGGCGCTCACATCCGATCCATCGATTGCGCGAACGCGGAGTGAAAGTCACTGTTTCAACGGATGACCCCCCGTTTTTCCACACTACGATGAACAACGAATACAATCGTTTAGCCGAGGCATTTGAATGGGACGATGGCGTGTTCGACGACATTGCTCAAACCAGCGTTGCGGCCGCGTTTTGTGATGAAGCCACTAAGAAGAAATTGAAATCCCGACTGGAGACGTTATGAGCCAGCATCTAACAATCGTCGATCATCCGCTTGTGCAGCACAAATTGTCGTTGATGCGCGACAAGGAGACATCGACCGCTGTTTTTCGACAGTTGTTGCGGGAGATCAGCCATTTGCTTGCCTATGAAGTGACGCGCGGATTGCCAATGACGACGCGGCCGGTTGAGACGCCGTTAAAGGTCATGGAAGCTCCGGTCTTGGACGGTCGAAAACTAGCATTGGTCTCGATCCTTCGAGCGGGGAACGGGCTCCTGGACGGGATGCTCGATCTCATTCCGTCGGCGCGGGTCGGATTTGTCGGGCTTTATCGCGACGAGGAAACGCTTCAACCGGTTCAGTATTATTGCAAATTGCCGGGCGAATTGGATGACCGATTGGTGATTGCTGTCGACCCGATGCTAGCAACCGGTAATTCGTCGGTGGCGGCCATCGACTTAATCAAAGAGAAGGGTGCGAAGAACATTCGGTTCCTTTGTCTGTTGGCCGCGCCCGAAGGCGTCGCGCGGATGAAGGAGGCCCATCCTGATGTCCCGGTCGTTACCGCATCTCTCGACGAGAACCTGAATGAGTTGGGCTATATCGTTCCTGGGCTCGGCGACGCCGGCGACCGTATGTTTGGCACCAAATAGGCAAAAATAGCCTTTACAGCTTGCGCGTCGAACGGCACTCTCTCCTACAATATTTAGGGGCGGGGTTTCATCATGCGGGCATATATTGCCGTTTTTCTTTGTGCTTCGTGGCTGCCGACGTTCAGTGCAGCGCAATCAGCGAGTCCCGCGGAGCTGCCGCCGGAAGGATATTCCGGTAGAGCATTTGTTGATAGCGGTGGGTGCGCTTTCACACGTGCCAAAGTGAACGACGTTGTTGTTTGGGTTGCGCGGCGCGATGCGTCACGGGTTCAAGTCTGCGATGAGGTTCCAACGTTTGCGACGGCGCAATCGGAACGTATTGTTGTGTCGTCGCCGGTGCCGGTGAGTGTTCAATCGCAACAGCCACGTGTCATTGCAAAGCGCGCGTCAACTTCCAACACAGCGCCGCTTATGCGGCCTGTTTGGGATGATGGGCGTCACAATCCGAACCGTGGCCCGAGAACCGCCGAGGGGGACGCTGCTATGCTCAGCGTTTGGACAAACGACGTGCCAATGGTGCGGCGTTAACGGTCGTCTTCACAAATTTGCTGAAGAGCGATCCAAGCGCTGTCTGTGAGCAACGGCGCTGAGGGGATAGTGGCCCCAACGCCAATCAAAGCCGCGCTTACGTCTTCGGAGGGGGCGGCGGCTTTCACGTAGTCGTCCGGCTTGATTTCAGACGTTGCAAAAGCAGTCGCCAACTCCTCAGCTGTTAAGGATCGAGGTTCATTGGCGACCAGGGTCTCTGCGTGACCGCGCAACACATCAATCGATAGATCGCCGGTGGTGAGTAGGCCAAATGCCGCTCTCAAACCCGCGTCCTGTAGAAGTCGTTCGAACGGGTCTGCTGATTTGCGTCTTTGGTTTTCGGCAATCAGGTAGCCCGCGAAAACCTCAGCTGTCTCAAAGTCTTCAACTAGTTTGTGACTGGCGAGGATGGTCCCTCCCGGCAAGTGTTGTGTCGTTGCCAATGCTGAAGGCAACACGAAAACTATGACATCCTCGTTTGGAAAGAGACGCGACTTAAGTTGATCCAATGCAAGAGACCCCGATGGTTCTTCGCAGTGCCGCCCCGTCAAGCGCTCAATGTCTGCGGAAAGCTGCGTACCAATGCTTGCGCGCGTCGCTTCAGGAATGATGTTGGAAATGTAAGATGCCAGAGCGTCAGGCAGCCAAAATGTGCCTAACACAATGCAAGCTGCGGCGGCACCGCCATATATCATCGCCCGTAGTCGTCCGGGGTGGCGTCCTTGCTTTCTAACGGCGCGCAAGACTTTCTCGACGGCGTCAATCATTTCGCCGTCGGCAATCTCGAGAGTTTCAGATGCGTCATTGCCTGGCGCGTAGATGGCCGGACGAGTGCCGGGGTTTTGGCGCCGGATTGCGGGGAGAGACCAATGGGTAAGCGCAATTTCGTTCAGGTCCGTCAGTGTCAGCGTCGCTTCACCGATAGAAACGATGACGTCTCGTCTTTGCGCATCCTCATCCGCTCGCCAAAC
>CAYPVG010000041.1:0-3130 GCA_964414085.1 uncultured Boseongicola sp.
GCGGAGGTCGACGGTCAGCGGATGAGCCGCGACGAAGTGGTTTCGACGACCATTCTACTATTGAATGCGGGCCACGAAGCGACGGTGCATTCATTGGGCAACGCCACCAGATTGCTCACCGATTTTTCGGAGCGGGATGAGGCATTTAGGGCCAACAACACAGAAGGCACCGTCGAGGAATGTCTGCGGTTCGACCCGCCACTGCACATGTTTACCCGGCATGTGTACGAGCCCGTGGAAATATTGGGGACTCACTTTGAGCCGGGCGACGAAGTGGGGTGCCTGTTAGGATCAGCTTGCCGAGACGATG
This sequence comes from uncultured Boseongicola sp., assembly GCA_964414085.1. Lineage (GTDB taxonomy): Bacteria > Pseudomonadota > Alphaproteobacteria > Rhodobacterales > Rhodobacteraceae > Boseongicola. Next base: position 311 of record CAYPVG010000041.1, read on the forward strand.
CTATCTGGCCAAATGGGGACAAGTTCGATCCGAACAGAGATATCGTGAAGAACACCGCATTCGGCGCTGGCATCCACTTTTGCGTGGGTGCTCCACTGGCGCGGTTGGAGTTACAGATCGCACTGCCAATCCTGTTTTCGCGGTGCCCAAATTTGCATCTTACGGAAGAGCCAAAGATTGCGAATCTGTACCATTTCCGGGGACTTGAGCGACTTATGGTCGAAACCTGAGACGCGTCAGATCGGCAGCATCGTCGTGGATTTGATCTCCTCCATCGAGAGCAGAGCTGTGACGTTGTAGATCTGCACCTCAGAGATCAGTGCCTGGTAAAAATCATCGTAGGCGCGCGCGTTTCGAACCCGCACTTTCAAGATGTAATCAATGTCGCCCGCGAGACGGTGCGCCTCCATGACTTCGGGTCGCTCATTGAGTGCCTTGAGAAATCGTGCCTGCCAATCAGCTTCATGTGCAGACGTCCTAATTAAAACGAAAAAACAGGCTTCAAACCCGAGCGCTTCGGCATCTAGTAGGACTGTCTGCTGACCAATTACGCCCGACTCTCGCATTTTGCGAATTCGGTTCCAAACGGGTGTCTTGGAAGAGCCAACCTGACGGGCAATTTCGTCAAGAGATTGGGCTGCATCGGCCTGCAGTGATGCGAGGATTTTCCGATCCAGATCGTCGAGTTGCACAGCCATTCCATTTCCTTCGCGAATTCAGAACAAATCATCCTGTTTCGCGGCAGATACAAACATATGTCCTTATCTGCAAGCGTGTTCTCGTCATATTTAGGAAATTATTCTATATCTCACAGGAATTGTACCGGAGCCGTTCTGCTATGAAGCATTTTCCTGTTTTTGTCGCCGTTGAAGGTCGTCGCATCGTCGTGTCAGGCGGTGGTGAAGCGGCCATGGCGAAATTGCGCTTGCTTCTAAAAACCGAGGCGCATCTGACCGTGATTTCATCGGACCCAATTGCGGGTGTCCGTGACCTTGCCCGCCACGGCAAGCTGACTTTGATCGAGCGCGCGGTGGAGCCGGGCGATGCGATGTGCGCAACACTTTTTTACGCCGCCAATGACGATGACGTCGAAGACGCACGCGTTACCGCGCTTGCGCAGGCAGATGGCGCGCTGACAAATTGGGTCGATAATCTTGGCGCGAGCCAGTTCATCACTCCCGCGATTGTGGACCGTGATCCCGTAACTGTGGCAATTGGCACTGAGGGCGCCGCACCTGTTCTGGCGCGTTCGATTAAAGCTGATTTGGAAGCACGGCTACCTCGTGCATTGGGGACACTGGCTCGCATCGGTAAAGCCTTTCGCGGCGCCGTCGAAGCGCTGCCGATGGGCCGCAAACGTCGGGCGTTCTGGTCGGAGTACTATGACGTCGCTGGCCCGAAGGCCTTTGATGAAGACGGCGAAGACGGCTTGCAGCCAACGCTTGAAGCTCTGCTTGAAAAGCATCTGGCCGCGAAACCGGAAGCCGGACATGTGTCTTTTGTTGGGTCTGGCCCTGGTGACCCCGAGCTGCTGACGATCAAGGCGCGTCGGGCATTGCATGAGGCGGACGTCGTAATCCACGACCGTTTGGTAACTCTTGAGATTCTTGAGTTGGCGCGCCGCGAAGCGCTTATTATTGACGCCGGCAAAGAGGGCTTTGGCCCTTCGATGAAGCAATCGGACATTGATGCGCTGATCGTCGAGCACGCGCTGAAGGGCGCGCATGTTGTGCGGCTGAAATCCGGTGATCCGACTGTGTTCGGACGTTTGGACGAAGAAATAGACGCCGTCACTGGAGCCGGTGTGGCATTCACGATTGTGCCGGGCATAACTTCGGCCTCCGCAGCTGTTGCATCTATCGGTCAGAGTTTGACCAAGCGTGACCGCAATTCATCGGTTCGTTTCGTAACGGGTCACGACATGAAGGGTTACGCCGAACAGGATTGGCGCACCCTCGCCGCTCCGGGCCAGGTCGCCGCGATATACATGGGCAAAAAAGCGTCTCGCTTTGTCCAAGGTCGCTTGATGATGCACGGCGGTTCTCCGGAAACACCTGTGACGGTGATCGAGAATGCATCACGTCCGGATCAACGTGTGTTGGAGAGCTCACTCGCGACGCTCCCTGATGACATCCTTGCTGCCGAGATGAATGGCCCTGCCCTGATTTTGTACGGCCTGAAGCCGCGTGCTTCTGAAGCCGCATTGAGCACTTTGAAAGAGGAGATCGCGCTATGAGCCGCCGACCCTTCACCCCGAAAGTTGTGACCGCAAATGATCTGATCGAAGGCGATGCCGTGTGGCTGACTGCTGACGATCAGTGGACGCGCGACATGGCTGAGGCCGAATTGATCGATGACGAGGCCATCGCGCAGGACCGTCTGCTGTTCGCTATTTCGCAGGCGAATATCGTAGTTGGTGCATACCTGGTCGATGCCTCTGACAGCGCGGACGGGCCCGCTCCGGTGCATTTCCGCGAAACGTTTCGCACGCGCGGTCCTTCCAATTACGCCCATGGCAAGCAAGTCGGAGCCTGATCAATGTATACTTACAACGAGTTTGACGAGAAGTTCGTCCGTGAGCGCGTCGCGCAGTTTCGCGGACAGGTCGAGCGTCGAATCGACGGTTCCCTGAGCGAAGATGAATTCAAGCCGCTTCGTCTTATGAACGGACTTTATCTACAGCTTCACGCTTACATGCTTCGCGTCGCTATTCCTTATGGAACGCTGAATTCCGGTCAGATGCGCCAGTTGGCCTATCTCGCTGAGCGTTGGGACAAGGGTTATGGCCATTTCACGACGCGTCAAAACATGCAGTACAAC
>CAYPVG010000042.1:0-3061 GCA_964414085.1 uncultured Boseongicola sp.
AACCATGCTGTCCGCAACGCCAGTAGCAAAAGCTTGGCTTATTTCAGCAGCCTCGATGGTAACGGGGAGCATGCCAGTTAGCTCAGCCAGCCGTGAGGTAGCATTGTTATATGAGCGGAATTTAACGCCGACCATGTCTTCCATTGTGGCGACTTCATCGCGGAAGTAGAGGCCCTGCGGCGGCCATGGCACAGAATAAAGAAGCGTCAGGTTCTGCTCTGCGAGCACTTCCTCCACAGCTGGTTTTGCAGCCTGATAAAGCTTGTCATGCTCATCGAAAGACGAAACAAGAAATGGCACAGAGTCCCAGCCAAAGATCGCGCTTTCGTTTTGGTGACCCGAAAGGAGACGCTCTCCAATAGGAACCTGCCCGGTCTGAATAGCCCGCTTAATGTCGGCCCCGGCGAAAAGAGAGCCGCCTGGATGCGTTGTAATTGAGATGTCGCCACCAGTGCCAGTCGTCACGCATTTCGCGAATTCCGCGCCTGTCACAGAGTGAAAATTCGACCCTGAATAGGCCATAGGCATGTCCCATGTATCGGCAAATGCCGGGGCGGCCAATGCCGCTGCTGCTGCCGCGCCGGCAAGCAGATGTGTTACTTTAGTCATATTTATCTCCCTGTCTTTTGGTGAATTGGTGTCGATGATCCCCGACTTCACCCAGAGAAACGTGCCGGGGAATAGGGGCTTAGGTCAAGGTTTGGATTCTTGTTCGAGATGAGTTGCGCCAGAATTCGACCCGTTTTTGGCCCTCCCGTCAGGCCAATATGGTCGTGCCCAAAGGCTGCGAAGGAGCCCTTTAGACCCGGCGCTTCCCCTATTACGGGGATTGAGTCCGACATTGACGGACGATGTCCCATCCATTTTTCGGTTCTCTTCCAGGTAAGGCCGGGCATTGCAGCTTGGATGTTCCGTTCCAGCAGCTCGAACGGCTTTTTTGACGGGGGAGCATCGAGACCGCCAAACTCAACTACTCCGGCAAGTCGGATACGACCCTCCATCGGCGTAGCGACAAACTTGCCTGAAGCGACCATAACTGGCGCACGCGGCATGACCGATGGTTCCCATAGCTCAAGATGATAGCCTCGTTCGCTTTCAAGCGGAGGTTGGCTAAGACCGAATTTCTTTGCCAGTGACTTCGACCATGCACCGGTCGCCAGGACGGCGCGGTCACACGAAATTGTCTGGCCGTCAGCACGTAGCCCGACAATCTTGCCAGCCTCGCTTACAACATCGTCGACATTCGCTTTGATAAATTTGACGCCTTCAGCCTCGGCATGAGTTGCCAGCGCCTTCACATATGCACCGGGGTCGCTGATCCGACCATGATTGCCGAGCTTTACAGCAAAATTGATACTCGTGCCGAAGCTCGGGTCATAGTCACGCCAAGCGTCGTCTTCTAGTGTTTCCCATCTGAATCCGTTGTCAGCGCGCACACGCCAACCGAACGCATCGCTCTCAAAATGTGCGCGGTCTTGGTAGAGGTATAGGTAATCACTCTCCACAATGTACCGCTCGGCGGCAGTTCCAGCAGCGAGCGCCATATGGTCAGAAAGGCTGTCGCCGATGATTGGTGTCATTGCCTTTGCACGGCGCTCTACTGTCTCAGCTTTGGCAGAGCCAAGGTATTTTACCAGCCAAGGAACAAGCTTTGGAACATAGCCCCATTTTAGGAAAAGCGGTTGGTTCGGATCGAACAACATCCTCGGAGCTTTGCGTAGGAGCCCAGGAACAGTCACAGGAACAACAGAACAGGACGCTAAGACTCCGCCATTTCCAAAGCTCGCTCCCGCTGCAGGACCTTCACGGTCGATCAAGATTACATCGTGGCCTTCTCGCTGAAGCCAGATCGCAGTTGAGACCCCTACGATCCCAGCTCCGACAACTGCTACTGTTTGCAGGCTGTTACTCATGAGACTTCACCTTGGCATAACGGTTGAGTTTCGCGAGTTCCGGACGGATACCCAAGCCTGGTCCGCTGGGTACCGTGACCGATCCTCCTTCGCAGGGGAAAGGTGTTTCAAGGATGTCCTCTCGGAGGAAATACTTTGCCTGGTAGAACTCACATCCCAAAGAGATTTCAGGCGTTGCGGCGATCATATGAGCGCCTGCAAGATGAGCCAGGCCAGCCTCAAACATGTCACCACCATAGGCGCTTAGCCCATGCTCGACCGCCAATTTAGCAACTTGTTGAGCGCACGTTAGTCCACCTGCTTTCATGATCTTGATCGAGACCCCATCGCAGATCTTTTCTCTCACCGCCCGCCGCGCATCTTCCGGTCCAAATACGCTTTCATCCGCCAAGAGAGGGACGTCAATCTGGGACCGAATTTCAGCCATCAGGTCGAACAGTGCGGCCGGGACAGGCTGCTCAATGAAGTCAGGTTGGGTTGCCGCTACATCTTTAACCTGTGCCAATGCATCTTGTGGTGCGAGACCTTGATTGTAGTCCACACGCAAAGAAAACTCGGGCCAATCGGACGCGATCTTTTCAATCCGTTTCATGTCGTACTCGTGCCCGGCAAAACCGGTCTTGAGCTTGATTAGCCGCACACCATCTTCGCGAATACGCGCCAAGAGCGCCTCGTCCTTGGACCAATCAGGATCTGCAATTGAAACGGATAAAGGTATCTTATCCTGCTTTCTTCCGCCCAACAGATCAGCGACAGATTTGTTCGTTACACGGCCTTCGAGATCGAGGAGCGCGCTCTCAAGCGCGGCCTTTGCTTCTGTGCAATGGGCAACAGCGCGAGAAGCATCAATCATTATTGAATCACGGTCGGACAATCTGCGACCTACGACATGCGGTCGGATGTACCGATCAAGAGCGGCATAACTCGCTTCCGGCGAACCGGTGAAGACAGCCCAAGGTGATGCTTCGCCGAAGCCGGTTTCACCGCTTTCGCTGGTGAGACGGAGGACGATCACCTCACAACTGCCTCCGACTTTGCCGATACCGTGGTCGCGAACCGAGATAACTGGCAATTCGAGGTACCAAAGGTCAAAGCCTATGATGGTTTGCTCGAGGCTCATGCAACCCATTCCGATACGGGCGCAGCCG
>CAYPVG010000043.1:0-22283 GCA_964414085.1 uncultured Boseongicola sp.
CGGCCGATGAAGTTTTGATGACTGACTGCTTAACGCCGCCACCAATACCGCGCCAGCGCACTTTCTCAAGATCGCCACCAACATAGGACTGAAGAGGCGACGGGAAGACAGTGCCATTCGTAGGTGGCGTCGACAGCTTGATCTGAGGCGCATCATCCAACGAGTCGATGATCTTCAACGTCGCAGCCAACGAGTCTTCGGCAAGCTCAGCCTCGGCATCTTCGTCGATCAGGGCGCCGCCAACTGCTTCGAAAGCTTCAAGACGCGAACGGCACTCATCACACAACGAGATGTGCGTTGCGACGACAAGGTTGAATGCCTCTGGCAAATTCCCAGACGCATAGCCCAACAAAAGGCTATCGTTCAGGTGATGTTCAATATTTTCCATTTCCACTACTCACTTCATCGAATGGCGCAAGCGTTCCAGCGCCAAGCGTATCCTTGATTTGATCGTTCCCAGCGGAAGCCCTGTCTCTTCCGCAATCTCACTATGGCTTAATTCGCCGAAATAGGCCTGCTGGATCAAAAGTCTCTGCTTTTCCGGCAATTCTTGTACGGCTTTTGCGAGTCTTTCCGACTCTTGTTGCATTGCGACCACATCCATTTGGTCGGGTTCTTCTTCGGGCCCCCAGGGCAAATCCTCGGGTTCTGGACGTCTTTGTTTGCGCAGCGCGTCAATTTTCTTGTTGCGCGCGATGGTGAAGATCCAGGTTGCGACGCTCGCACGGGCTGGATCAAACAGATGAGCCTTTTGCCAAAGTGTTGCCATCACTTCTTGGGTGCATTCTTCGGCGAGCGCTTCTCCGGAACCTCCCTTCATGAGGAAGGCTTTCACGCGTGGTGCAAAATGCGAAAAAATCTTCGCAAACGCAGCCCTGTCGCGATCCAGATGGATGCGGGACACCAGGTTTGGCCAATCGGGTTCGGCGGAGGCAGCGGCGCTATTCAAGGTCGTAGAGCTTTTGGCAACAGAAGTTTCACGCTTGCCACGATAGGACGAACGCGACGCTATTGCATCAACTTCTCTATGACCGGTGTCTTTCGGCATTTGATCAGTTACGGGCACGGGAGCCCAATGGATCAAAATTAAATCCAAACAACTGAATTTTAATCTGTATGGAGATTTGGACCGTAAAGAGTACATAGTCGAAGGCGGGAGTTAGGAATGCCATTTGAAGCACGCAGCGTGGCTGCGAAGAGAGTTGTCGTAATCGGCGGTGGCATTTCGGGATTGGGAGCGGCGTATCACCTTGCCGAAAACAGTCACGTTGTCCTGATGGAGGCGAACAAGCGTCTGGGTGGTCATGCACGTACAGTGATTGCCGGCAAAGACGGTGATCAGCCGGTCGACACAGGCTTTATCGTTTTTAATCATCGAAACTACCCGCATCTTACGCGCCTATTTGACGAACTCGACGTACCGACAGTTAAAAGCAACATGAGCTTTGGAGTATCGGCGCGGGGTGGCGCGCTGGAATACGGTTTGGCGGACGTGAACACGATCTTCTCGCAACGCTCGAATGTTGTGCGCCCGCAGTTCCTGAAAATGATCCGTGATATTTTGCGCTTTAACGCCAAGGCTGACGAAATCGCCACCCCAGACATGACGATCGGAGAATTGATCAGCACCTTGGGCCTGGGCGCTTGGTTTCGTGACTATTACCTGACGCCGTTCTCCGGTGCGATCTGGTCCACGCCAACCGCGCATATCCTGGATTTCCCGGCGCGTGCGATGATTGAGTTTTTCAAGAACCATGGACTGCTTGGATATTACGGTGATCCGCAGTGGTACACGGTGCAGGGTGGCTCGATCGAGTATGTGACTCGCCTTGGCAATGCGCTGGACTCGCGTGGCGTCGATGTCAGGCTCGGTGCCAATGTCAAATCCGTCCGACGGACAGCATTTGGCGTTGAAGTTCGTTGTGAAGGTGGCGAGTGGGAAGCCTTCGACGAAGTGGTATTCGCCACACATTCGGACGAGACGCTTGCAATGTTGAGCGACGCCAACGGGACGGAACGCACTGGTTTGAGTGCAATCCGTTACCAGAGCAACAGCGCTGTCTTGCACTCTGACGCTTCAGTCATGCCGAAGCGTAAACAAGTCTGGTCGTCCTGGTCGTACGTGGACACTGGAAAATCGCCGGACGACCCGATTGATCTAAGTTATTGGATGAACTCGCTACAGCCGATCCCTCATGACGATCCTATGTTCGTGACATTGAACCGCACGGCGCCGATCCGGGAAGAGCTGATCTATGACCAGGCTGAGTTCCGCCATCCTGTTTATGACCTTGCTGCGTTTGAAGCCCAGAAGCTGATGCGCGCGATCAATGGTGCGAACAGCACCTGGTTCTGTGGCGCATGGATGAAGAACGGCTTTCATGAAGACGGTCTCGCAAGCGCAGTGGACGTCGTTGAGGCGATGGCCATGGCAGATATCGCACCGGCGATGGCGGCAGAGTGACCTCTCGCGTCGATCATATCGACGGGCAGACCTTCCATGGTCGAAAGGGCGCGCTCGACAACGCGTTCACTTACACGGTGGACTATGTCCTTGTGGATGCCGAGGCGCAACTGCGTGCACCATTCCTGTTTTCGCGCAACCGCGGGGGGCTCGTATCTCTTCATGATCGTGATCACGGTGGGCCGCCAAAGGCAGGGCGCGGCGCCCCTTGGGTTCGTGAAGTTCTGCTGGAAGCAGAAGCACCATTCGAGGTTGCGCGCATCGAGTTGTTGGCGCAACCGCGTGTTCTGGGTCACGTCTTCAACCCGGTTAGCTTCTGGTTGGTTTACGACGACACTGACGCCCTACGTACGGTCATTCCGGAAGTCACAAATACTTACGGTGATCGGCATTCTTACCTCTGTCACCATGACGATTGGGGCAAAATCACGCGCGAAGACACCCTGCAGGCTGGCAAGTGCCTTCATGTGTCGCCATTTCAACCGGTTGAGGGTGGGTACACCTTTCGTTTTGACATTCGCGCAGACAAAGTCGGTGTCTGGATTGACTACACCTCAGGAAACGGCGGACTTCTGGCGACGCTGACGGGCCCGCGTAGACCAGCGACCAATATGGCCTTGCTCCGCGCGCTTGTGCGTCGTCCGTTTGGATCGCGCCGCGTTCTCGGATTGATCCATTGGCAGGCGTTAAAGCTTTGGTGGAAGGGCGCAACCTTCCGAAACCGGCCAGAGCCGCCAATGGAAGAGATTTCCCGATGACCTCGGCGCCTGTACGGCTTCCGGCGTACGCTGTATTTGCGGCAACACTCGCAGCGGCGGGTTTGCCCATCTATATCCATGCCCCGAAATTTTTCGTGGATGAGTATGGCGTGTCCCTGGCGGCACTGGGCGCGGTATTGTTTGGGCTGCGTCTCTTTGATGTCGTGCAGGACCCGCTGCTTGGATGGTTGTCGCGCCGGCTTGGCGCATGGCGGCGTGTCGCAGTACCTGTCGCCGGGTTTTTAATGGCCGTCGGTATGTTCGGTTTGTTCGCCGTCGCTCCTCCGGGGTCGCCGGTCATTTGGTTCGCTCTTACACTGGCGCTGCTGTTTTCTGCATTCAGCTTTCTGACGATCACGTTTTACGCGCAAGGCGTCCGAAAGGCCACTGACCTTGGTGAGCCGAACGGTCATGTCCGCCTAGCCACCTGGCGGGAGGCGGGGGCGTTACTTGGGGTTTCTCTCGCCGCCGTATTGCCGGTTGCCTTGATCCCTTTGACGGGTTCACCTTTTGCCCTTTTCGCGGTGGTATTTTCAGTCGCTGTTGTGCTTTCGGTTTTCCTGATGCGGCAAGAATGGCGTGCGGGTGGAGATGCTGCTCAAAGTGTCGGATTTGGCCCTATATTGGGCGACCCGCTGGCGCGCCGTCTTTTGCTGATCGCGCTATTGAATGCGACACCGGTTGCGGTGACCTCGACGCTCTTTTTGTTTTTCGTTGAAAGCAGGCTGGGCGCGCCTGGGTGGGAGGGGCCTCTTCTTCTCTTATTCTTCCTTGCGGCAGCTGCATCGGCCCCGATTTGGGGGCGGATTGCCGCAGGCATTGGTCCAAAGCGAGCATTATTGATCGGAATGGCATTAGCCATCGTATCTTTCGGGTGTGCCGCGTTCCTAGGGGCGGGTGACACAGCTGCGTTTGCCGTCATTTGCGTGGCGTCGGGCGCAGCGCTTGGTGCGGATATGACGCTTTTGCCTGCGATCTTTGCGCGCCGTATGGCGGATATCGCGCCAGAGGCGGCTGAAGGTTTTGGTCTTTGGTCGTTTGTTACGAAGTTCACCCTCGCATTTGCGGCAGTGATCCTACTGCCGCTTTTGGAGGCCGCCGGGTTTGAGCCCGGCATGACGACTGCCTCGGACGGGGCATTGATGACTTTGACGATGATGTACGCGGTGCTGCCGTGCGCGTTGAAACTGGTGGCGATGACGCTTTTAGCGCTCACACCCTTGGACGAACAACCGCCGGCAGCGGTTTTGCAGGAGACTTGAGCCATGGAGATCTTTCTTGGCATAGGACTTGGAGTTTTGATCGTGATCGCCGCAGCTATTGCGCGTGCACGTTTCTTTGATTTTCCGGCTCAATCACCGGAAGACTATACGGGCCATGGACCCGAATTTGATATCCGTGACCATTTGAAAGGGAAGATCGCCTGTGAGGGTGTGATTTACGGGCCGATTGGCCGAGTGACGTCTCGTTTTGTTGCAGAGTTCTACGGCGAGTGGGACGGAAATGAGGGCCGGATGTCGGAACGTTTCCGCTATGATAGCGGTGCGACGCAGGATCGGGAGTGGCGCTTGTCACTATCGGAAGCGGGCCGTATCCGCGCAGACGCAGCCGATCTTGTTGGAGTCGGCAGTGGCCAGCAGACTGGCTCAAGCGTTTCACTAAATTACACGATCAAGCTGCCCGACAGTGCAGGTGGATATGCGTTGGATGTTGTCGATTGGATGTATCTCACCGAGAACGGCGTCATCATAAATCGCAGCCAATTCCGGAAATGGGGGATCAAAGTCGCCGAGCTGGTCGCAACCATGCGCCCGATTGAAGGGACCAAGCAAATCCCAGAAGGGGAAAGAGAAGCCGCATGAGGACGTGGACGGGTAAACGGTATTGGATCGTCGGCGCATCCGCCGGGCTGGGTCGCGAAGTTGCGCGGCAGATCAGCCAGATGGGCGCCGAGGTGATCCTAAGTGCGCGTAACGAAGACGATCTCAACGCACTGGCGGCAGAATTGCCTGGAACCTCCCAAGTCGTGCCGGTCGATATCTCCGATGACGCAAGCGTCGCGGCTGCCGCCGAGGCCGCGGGTGAGATCGATGGCATGGTGTTCCTCGCTGGCGTGTACTGGTCGTTTGGTTCAAGTGCTTGGGAGCCTGAGAGCGCGGTCAAGATGATAGACATCAACCTCACCGGTGCAGTTCGTGTTCTTGGGCATGTTGTTCCCAAGATGGTTGAACGTGACGAAGGCCATATCGTCCTGACGGGGTCACTTTCAGGCTTCCGAGGAATGCCCAAAGCAATTGGCTACGGAGCATCGAAGGCAGGCCTGATGTCACTTGCTGAATCCATGAGGGCGGACCTCTGGAAAACCGGTGTGTTGGTGCAGCTCGTCAATCCTGGCTTCGTCAAAACCCGGCTGACCGACAAGAATGATTTCAAAATGCCGTTCTTGATGGAGCCCGAACAGGCTGCAAGAGAGTTCGTCGAGCATATGGGAACGGATCACTTCAAAAAGAACTATCCGACGATTTTCAGCTCGGCGATCCGGTTCACGCAGTTCCTTCCTGACTGGCTCTATTACCGCCTGTACGGCTAACAGTCAGATCCCCAATCGATCGCGCAGCGAATACCACGTCATACCGAGAGTCAGGAGTGGCAGGCGCGCATGTTTGCCGCCAGGGAATGCTCCGGTCGGAAGCTTCGACAGGAGTTCAAAGCGACCTGCTTCGCCCGCGATAGCTTCCGCAACGATTTTGCCAGTCAGGCCAGTGATTGCGACGCCGTGGCCCGAGAAACCGGCGGCTGCAATTACACCCGGCTTGACCTGAGAAATCAGGGGTAGGCGGGTCATTGTAATCCCGAGAGTCCCGCCCCAGTGATAGTCGATCCCGACGCCTTCGATTTGAGGAAAGAGTTTTTCCATCCGCGCGCGGAGCGCAGTCAGAATGTCTGTCGGAAAACCAAGCGTGTAGCTTTCGCGGCCGCCAAACAACAAGCGCTTGTCTTCCGACAGGCGGAAGTAATTCACGACAAAACGGTCGTCAGCCACTGCAATATCTTTGGCCAGAACCTGCGCCGCGCGATCCCCCAAGGGTTCGGTGGCGGCAATGAACGAATTGATAGGCATGACCTTTGCGGACACTTCGGGCATGAGATCGGGCATGTAGCCATTGCCCGCCAAGACAATGTGGTTTGCGCTTATGGTGCCGCGATTTGTGACAAGTCGACCACTTTCCACGCTCGTCGCTTCCGTCCGCTCGAATATTTTTGCGCCTGCTGCTTCCGCGCCCCTAGCCAACCCAATTGCGTATCTGAGGGGATGAATGTGACCAGCATCCCAGTCGAGCACACCGCCGCGGTAACCCTTGCTCGGGCAGATCGCCTGGAATGCGTCAGCATCCAGGTACTCCGTCTCATAGTCGAAAGTCTTGTGGAGCCAATCGGCGTAAGCCTTCCACTCCTGTGCTTCACTATCAGACCAGACGCCATGAAGGACGCCGGGCTTGTAAGCTGCATCCGGGGCATAAATGGCCGCGAGGTTGCGGGTCAGCGCTTTGGCCTCGACAGTCAGATCCCACAACGCGTTCGCTTCGTCGCGTTTGACGCGCTTCTCCAGCCAATCCTGCCATTGGTTCCAGCCAGTCCCGACTTGCCCGCCGTTTCTGCCTGAGGCACCAAAGCCGACGCGGTGCGCTTCGACGCCGGCGACACTGAGGCCTTTCTCGGCGGCATGGAGCGCTGTCGATAGGCCGGTGTACCCTCCGCCCACGATGGCGACATCGACCTTGATGTCACCGTCCAATGGTGCGCGTTCCGGGCCGGGTTCTGCCGTGGCGGCGTACCAACTATTGGGGTAAACCCCTGGTTCATCGTTGCGGTAGAGCGGGTTCATTGGACTTTAGACGTTCATTAGAAGGTGTTCGCGTTCCCACGGGCTGATGACCTGCAGAAACTCTTCGTACTCGGCGAGCTTCACTATCTCGTAGACTTTACAGAACTCCTCACCGAGGGCTTCGCGCATCGACGTGGCGGCGGCGAAATTGTCCAGCGCCGCGTAAATCCCGCGTGGGATTTCTTCATCGGCATCGTAGGCATCGCCCTTGAACTCGCTCTTCGGTGTGATCCCTTCGACCATGCCAAGATAGCCGCAAGCGAGCGACGCCGCGATCCCAAGGTACGGGTTGCAGTCCATACCTGGCAGGCGGTTTTCGACTCGTCTGGCTTGTGCGTCGGAGACAGGCACGCGGATCGCTGTTGTCCGGTTATCGCGGCCCCACTCGAGATTGATGGGCGCAGCGTTGTCTTTGACATAGCGGCGATAAGAATTGACGTATGGCGCGAAAAGAGGCGTGGCTGCTGGGACATAGCGCTGAAGACCACCGATGAAATGCATGAACTCGGCTGTCTCAGAGGCGTCGTCGGCCGCGAAGATGTTTTTGCCAGTTTCGGTCGACACTACAGAATGGTGGATGTGCATTGCTGAACCAGGTTCCGTCTGGATTGGCTTGGCCATGAAGGTCGCAAAACAGTCGTGGCGCAGCGCGGCCTCGCGGATCAGGCGTTTGAAATAGAAAATCTCGTCAGCCAGTTTTACGGGGTCGCCATGTCGAAGGTTGATCTCAAGCTGTCCTGCGCCGCCTTCCTGCGTGATGCCGTCGATTTCAAAACCTTGCGCTTCAGCGAAGTCGTAGATGTCGTCGATGACTGGGCCAAACTCGTCCACGGCCGAAATGGAGTAGGCTTGCCGCGCAGCCGCCGGGCGTCCAGAGCGTCCGACCATCGCCTTAATTTCCTGACCAGGGTCCGTGTTACGCGCGACGAGGTAGAATTCCATTTCCGGTGCAACGATCGGTTCCCAGCCTTTGGCGCGGTAAAGCTCCACAACGCGTTTCAGGACGTTGCGCGGCGCAAATGGGACTGGCGTTCCGTCTTTTTGAAACGCGTCATGGATAATCTGGAGCGTCCAGTCCGCTGTCCACGGCGCGGCTACCGCCGTCGAAAGGTCGGGGGTGAGAACCATGTCAGGTTCTGTAAAACCGCCTTCGCCCGCGGCTTCACCCCAACCGCCAGTGATCGTCTGGAAGAAAATCGAATTCGGCAGGAAGAATTGCTTTTGTGTCGCGAACTTCGATGCAGGCATGGCCTTGCCGCGCGCGATGCCAGACAGATCGGAGATGATGCACTCTACTTCGTCCATGCGCTTGCCTGCCAAATAGGCTTTGGCGGGCTCGGGGATATCGTTCATCCAGTCAGCCATTGGAGGCTCCTTTGAAGAAATTGGCGATGCGCGTGGCGATGACCTCGTTGTCGTTTGCGGCACCGATTTTGGCGCGGCCTTCCTCGATGAGGTTGTCGGGAACAGTGCCTTTTGCCCTTAGGTCCAACAGCATTTCAACATCCCTTGATTGAAACTCCGGATGCGGCTGGACCGACATTGCAGGCCCTTCATAAGCAAGTGCCGCGTGTTTGCAGAAATCGGTGGAAGCAATGGTGCGGGCGCCTTTAGGTGGTTTGATGACCTGATCCTTGTGCCAGGCATTGAGGCCCAGCGTCTCACCGCCGTCAAACGTGTAGTCGACCGGTCCTACGGACCATCCGCCTTTAAACAACTCGACTTGCCCGCCGAGCGCTTGAGCCATGATTTGGTGGCCAAAGCAGATGCCGACCAATGGGACTTTGGCGGCGTAAACGTCCCGGATGAAATCTTCGAGCGGCGGAATGAAGGGAAGGTCATCATAGGCGCCGTGCTTGGAGCCTGAAACTAACCAACCTTCGGCATCATTCACGGATGCAGGAAACTCCATGTCTACGACACTCCAAGTCTTAAACGTGAAGTCGTTGCCTTGAAGCATTTCCGTATAAAGAGTCGTGTAGTCGCGCAGAGGCGCTCCCTCGCGTTGCGGGAAGTGGCCACATTGAAGAATGCCGATAAGCATAAAGCACCAATAAATCAGGATCGAGCAGAACCTAGCTGTGGGCTTTGCGACCCGCAAGCATAATTTGATCAAATTATTCAGACGTCACAAAGACCGGCTATGCTGGCACAAAAAAACGCCCCCAATTTTGGCTGGGGGCGTTTTCGTAAAATTGGGTGCCGTCTTATTCGGCTGGCGTTGCGCCTTTACCCTTTTTGATCGGTGCCCAGATGCGTTTGTTCGTGAGGTACAACAGGACGCTTAGAACAATCAGGAACAGAACGGCGATGAAGCCGGCCTCCTTCCGCGCGTTTTGCTGTGGCTCAGCTGTCCACATCAGGAATGCAGCAACGTCTTTGGCCTGCTGTTCAATGGAAGCTTCAGTACCATCTTCGTATTCGACATCGTCGCCCCAAAGTGGCTGGCCCATTGAGATGTAGCCGCCAGAGAAGGTTTCGTTGCCGTAAAGAACAGCGCCAGCTTCTTCCTTTTCGGAACCGGTGTAGTGGGTCAGAAGCGAAGCGATGTACTCAGCTCCACCCATTCCATTGAACAACTGGTTGATGCCTAGGCCATACGGCCCGCTGAAGCCCGCACGTGCTTTCGCCATCAGGCTTAGATCAGGTGCGGTTTCGAGTCCCGATGCCGGGAAGTGGTCAGTTGGCCGTGCCGGGCGGAAATCGTCGAGTTCAGCGTCATAGACTTCGTAGAACTCGGCATATGCACGAACCTGATCTTCAGGCAGTTCTGGGCCGCCTGGATCACCAAGTGTCCGGAATGGCACGTACTGAAGGCCGTGACAGGCCGAGCAGATTTCAGTGTAGACCTGAAGGCCTCGCTGAAGCTGCATTTGGTCGTAGGTGCCAAAAGGACCTTCAAACGAGAAGTCGTAGTCCTCGACGTAGCCAGCACCACCAGCCGCGTGGGCTGCGCCACCGGCCAGCAGGCCGACAGCGGTCAGAGCGGAAAGTGTGATCTTACGGATCATTGTCGTTGTTCCTTTCATTCCGCCGGTGTGGCTTCAGCTGAGCCGCCAGCCGCCGCTTTGGCTTTGTGGGCCTCGAAGTCAGCTTCGATGGTTTCCGGCTGCGGCAGTGGTTTCTCGATCACGCCAAGAAGCGGCAGGATGACGAGGAAGTAGGCGAACCAGTAGGTCGATGCGATCAATGAAAGAGTCGCATAGGGTTCTTCCGCTGGCATGGCGCCGAGCCACATCAGGAAGAAGAAGTCGACCACGAGAAGCCAGAACCACCATTTGAACATTGGGCGATACTTGCCCGAACGGACCGCCGATGTGTCGAGCCACGGGGCCAAAGCCATAACCGCGATTGCGCCGAACATGGCGATCACGCCGAAGAACTTCGCGTCGATGATGCCGCCGGTGACCCAGTTCGCTGCGATCACGACCCAAACGTCGCCGGTGAAGGCACGCAGGATGGCGTAGAATGGCAGGAAGTACCACTCCGGCACGATGTGTGCAGGCGTCGAAAGCGGGTTAGCTTCGATGTAGTTGTCTGGGTGGCCAAGATAGTTTGGCATGAACCCGACAATTGCGAAGAAGACCGCCAGAATGATTGCCAGCGCGAACACGTCCTTGATGACGTAGTATGGCCAGAAAGGCACCGTGTCTTTTGCGGCGTCTTCTTTCGAGGTGCGGCGCACTTCGACACCCGTTGGGTTGTTGTTACCCGTGGTGTGGAAGGCCCAAATGTGCACGATCACAAGGCCGGCAATCAGGAATGGCAGCAGGTAGTGCAGCGAGAAGAAGCGGTTCAGTGTGGCGTTGTCCACGGCAGGACCACCTTGAAGCCATGTTAGGATTGCATCGCCAACAAAGGGGATTGCGCCAAACAGGCCGGTAATCACAGTCGCGCCCCAGAAGGACATCTGACCCCAAGGAAGAACGTAGCCCATAAAGGCTGTGCCCATCATGAGAACGAAGATCAGGATGCCGATGATCCAGGTAACTTCGCGCGGTTCCTTGTAGGAGCCGTAGTAAAGGCCGCGGAAAATATGTGCGTAAACCGCAATAAAGAACAACGATGCGCCGTTCATATGCAGGTAACGCAGCATATGGCCGCCGTTCACGTTGCGCATGATGTGCTCAACCGAGGCCAAGGCCATATCAACGCGTGGGGTGTAGTGCATCGCAAGAACGATGCCGGTGACGATCTGCAAAGCAAGGCAGAACGTCAGGACGATGCCCCAAATCCACATCCAGTTCAGGTTCTTTGGCGTGGGGATCATCAATGTATCATAAAGCAAACCAACAACGGGCAGGCGGCGGTGAAGCCATTTTTCGCCCCCGGTTTTCGGTTCGTAGTGGTCGTGTGGAATTCCGGCCATTGCTATCTCCCCTTATCCAAGAACGATTGTGCTGTCGTCTGCCCACTCGGTCGGTGGGACAGGCAGGTTTTCTGGAGCAGGACCCTTGCGGATGCGGCCGGCCAGGTCGTAGTGCGAGCCGTGGCATGGGCAGAACCAGCCTCCGAAGTCGCCGGCGTCGCCTAGAGGAACGCAACCCAAGTGTGTGCAAACGCCGATCTGAACAATCCAAGCGCCCGGTGCTTCACCTTCAGGGGAAGGGATCACCCGGTTCGCGTCCGTAGCTTCAGCGCCTTCGGTAATGTTTGCGTTACGCGCGTCGGGGTCAGGCAGGCTCGAGATTTCAATCTCGTCTTCCTGAGCTTGCGCCTCCTGGATTTCTGCGCCCGTGCGGTGGCGGATGAATACAGGTTTGCCCAACCATTTAACGGTGAGCTGTGTTCCTGGTTCTACGCCGCCTACGTCGACGCGGATCGAGGCCAAGGCCTGCACGTCGGCTGACGGGTTCATCTGATTAACAAGCGGCCAAACGGCAGCGCCTGCGGCAACAACGCCTGCGCCACCAGTGGCGTAGTACAAGAAGTCTCGGCGAGTGCCTTCGTGATCATCTGCGTGCGACACGAGTTTCTCCATTTATTCCGGGGCGTACATGCCCAAAACAACGCGGGCGGAAAAGTGTCCACCCAGCTGATTGGGCGTATCTAGCGTTATGCCCGTCCGCCGTCCAGCGGACAATCGACCGCACCTAGCGCAATTGGTGTTAACGAAATGTAAGAATTACAGAGTGTTAAGCAGGACGACCGCCTGGGTGCGTCGGTGCGGCGCATCACTGTTGGTTTTTCAGGGCAATTCCGCGTGATTCGTGAGCGCTCAACCGGGGATCGTCGCCTGCATCGACTCGCGTTTTGCGAAGGTTTCGTACCATGCCGCGAGGGAGATACGGCCGTCGCGCCAATTCCGATCTTCGTTACGCAAATCGAGATACCCAAGAGCACAGGCAACAGCGATCTGACCCATGGTGATGTTGCCGTGCAAGTGGCTCATCCATCTGTCATCGATAACTGTAAGCGCACGGTCAACTTTCGCCCATTGCCCTTCGACCCAATCGTCGAAGCGCTTTTCCTCCGGACGTAGCCGCCATTCATAGGCCATCAAGAGCGCGGCATCGAGGATGCCGTCCGCCGTCGCTTCCAGCGTCAGTACGTCGTAGAGCCGTGTTTCGGGGTAGAACTGCCCCCCCGCAAGATCATTCAGATAGCGGCAGATCACGCGGCTATCGTAGAGCGCGGGGCCATCTTCGCGAATGAGAACCGGGACCTTTCCAAGCGGGTTGGCTTTCGCGGTCTCGCTATTGGCAGCCAACGGTGTGCCGCTGCCGCCGACGAAGGTGACCTGATCCAAGAGCCCGCTTTCCCGGACCAGAACATCAACCTTGCGAACATAAGGCGAAGTCGTTGAGTGAAAGAGTGTCATCGACATTGGCGTTGTCCTTACGTCTGAGTAGGGGAGGGGCTCTGCCCCGCTCGCGTCCGCTCGCCCCCCGGGATATTTGTGCCAAAAAGAAATGGCTGCCCGTTTTCGTGGGTGACTTGCACATCGAACAAGGCACCTTCTGGTTGGTCCGCTGTGAAGTGAACTTCTGCAAAACTTTCCGTTCGGGCAAGGCGTGGCCCCTCGGTCAGGACGCGTTGGCTCATGCCATTCAGCGCCGCCAGATGTCGCTGAGCTGCTTTGTGCCCGGCCTTACGAAGACGCGCTGCGCGCTCCTTGATTGCCGAGCCATTCACTTGCGGCATTCGCCCCGCGGGTGTGCCGGGGCGGGGGGAATACGGGAAGACGTGAAGCCACGTCAGATCACAGTCTTGTACAAGCTTTAGAGAGTTCTCGAACATCATTTCGGTTTCCGTTGGGAACCCAGCGATGATGTCTGCGCCAAAGGTCATGTCGGGACGAAGCTGTTTCGCTTCTTCGCAAAAACGGATCGCATCGTCACGCAAGTGGCGTCGTTTCATGCGTTTGAGGATCATGTCGTCCCCTGCTTGAAGCGAAAGGTGGAGATGCGGCATGAGGCGCGGCTCTGTGGCAATGGCTTCCATCAGCGCCGGATCGACTTCGATTGAATCAATCGAGGAAATCCGCAAGCGTGGAAGATCTGGCACCAGCTTCAGGATGCGACGCACAAGATCACCAAGTTTTGGAGTGCTTGGCAGGTCGGCACCCCAACTCGTCAGATCTACGCCAGTCAGCACGACCTCGTTGAACCCGCGTTGCACCAGTCGCTTAATCTGGTCGACTACCACGCCAGCCGGCACCGAGCGGGAGTTTCCACGCCCGAACGGTATAATGCAGAACGTGCAGCGGTGATCGCAGCCGTTTTGAACTTGAACGTAAGCACGATGGCGTCCGAAGCCGTCGATCAGGTGACCCGCGGTTTCGGTGACTGACATGATGTCGTCGACTTGTACGCGCTCGGTTTCACCGATGAACCCGGCCGCATCGATCCAGGTCTCAGGCTGCATCTTCTCAGTGTTGCCAAGGACAAGATCGACCTCTGCCATTTTGGCGAAACGCTCGGGCTCGGTCTGAGCCGCGCAGCCGGTGACGATGACTTTCGCAGTAGGGTTCTCGCGGCGAAGTTTGCGGATTTCTTTTTGGCTTTTGCGCACGGCCTCGGCGGTCACGGCACACGTGTTTACGATCACGGCGTCCGAAAGCCCGGCGGCGTCTGCCATTTCGCGCATGGCTTCGGACTCATAAGCATTCAGACGGCAACCAAGGGTCGCAAAGGTGGGCACCTTACGATCCATCGCCTGCGCCTTCCAAAAAATCCGCGGTGAAGACGCCAGAAAAGACATGCTGGGTCGGCCCTGTCATCCAGACGCCGTCGTCGCGCCAGTCGACCCAGATGCGCCCACCGTCGAGATCAATTTTTACCGCCCGATCTGTTAGCCCGCGTCGATGCGCTGCGACCGCAACAGCACAAGACGAGGATCCAGAGGCGAGTGTTACCCCAACACCGCGTTCCCAGACGCGCATACGCAGATGGTTCTCGCCCAAAAGGCTTACGAACTGAACGTTGGTGCGCTCGGGACAAAGTGGGTGACGCTCTATCTCTGCGCCGCGCGCTTCCAGATCGACGGCTTCGGCATCATCCACGAAGAAAGTGCAGTGCGGATTGCCCATACCAGTCGCCGTTGGAGCGCCGTCGATTGGTAGTTCGAGCGTATCCAATGCTTCGGCGAGCGGCACGTCCTGCCAGTCAAGAAACGGCGCGCCCATGTTGACGCGTGTCAGGCCATCGCCTGCGTCCTCGCACGCCAGTATCCCGCGTTCTGTCTTGAGCGTTAGATGAGATACGCCCAATTCGTCCAAGAGGTGACGCGCTATGCAGCGCGTTGCGTTGCCGCACGCAGCAGACAAAGACCCATCTGCATTAAAGAAGATCAGGTCGGCGGTTGCATCTTCGCTTGGTTCGATAACCGCCAGCTGGTCAAATCCGACACCGCGGTGCCGATCCCCGATGGCGCGCGCCTCAACAGCCGTGACGGCACGACCACCTTTGCGGCGGTCGATCACGACAAAGTCGTTGCCAAGCCCATGCATCTTCATGAAGGGCAGGCTATTATCTGGCGTCTGTTGCGTCATGGCGCGCCATATACGCTTCGAATCGCGCGCTGCAAAGATGAGAAGCGACTACTCGAGGATTTCTGTTGCGAGTCGCAACTCGACCGCGCGCTCAGCGTCGACGATCCAAATGTCGCCAAATGGTACCTTATAAGCCGCCTCATTGACAGCACTCAGGCCGAAGCTCGCCCAGTATGGCCTGTCTATCGACAGCCCGAACTCGCGATCCTGAGCAGAATGCATGCCAAGTTCTGCGGTCGCGGCCATCGACCGTTCCCGGCCAGCAATGAATATGTCCACGCAGGCGGATCGACAGCTTTCAAGCACCAGCGTGTTCATTCTGGCGCGTTCCAAGGCCCGCCCGATAATATGGGATGCAATCAAGTCACCGCCTGGACTTTGTGCAAGCACCAGACCGTCGATGTCAGCCTGCATGAGCAAAAACTGGAAGGTATACGCAGTGTCGGGCGTGATCTCGCCGTCGAGAACAAGGACTTGGCCGCCATCTTCCAGTGTTTCGATGAACAGGTTACCGCCAAGCTCCTCGGCTTCTGGGCTGACCATCAGCCTGTTATCCGGCGAACCGCAGGCCGCGAGACTCACAAGTGCCGCAGCACAGAACAACTTACGCATTCACTTTCCAATCTTTGGGTTCGCGAACAGGGTGATGGGCTGTGACAGTCCCGTCAAGCTGCCAAAGGATGCGGTTTGTCGCACCGTGGTCTATTTGCCCTTGACGCGTCGTGCGGCTGGGTTTACGTCCGGCGCCCGAGTGGGCCGTTAGCTCAGTTGGTAGAGCAACTGACTTTTAATCAGTGGGTCGCAGGTTCGAATCCTGCACGGCTCACCACTCACCACCATCTTGAGAGCCGGTCCAACATTGGAGGGCAATTGTGCCGTAGTTCCGGGGCGTTGCCGCCGCTGAACGGCAAATCGCGCAAAGGGGTATGCGCGGGTTGAAGGCGCGTGACGTCACGTCGGAAGCCGGGTGCGCATCGGGCGCATTATGCAACGCCGTGGAAGATCTGGATCAGCCTGTAATTTTGGTGAATTCCAGGACGCTGGCCAATCTGCGCGAAGCGTTGCGGACGGCCACGCCCGAGAATGCAAACCCGGCGGACATCATGCAAGCGCTTGGCAGGGCATACGTCGATTTCGCCCTGGCCAACCCGAGGCACTGGTTCGCGCTTTTCTTTCATAGGCTTCCAGAAGGCGCAGAGGTGCCGGACTGGCACACTAGTAATCAATGCCTTCGCTATCTTGACACTGATCAATGTTAATTCCGGCACACTGCTCAACTATTTGGGCTAGTAGACTGGAGTGTTCATCTCAGTAAGCCCTCCGCGGCAATGCCGGTTTTCAGCTTCGGCAAAGTCGGTTCGCGTTTCGCGCGAAGAAGAGCTCTAGAAAGTGTATTAAAGGAAATTGGACATTTGACATCAAGAATAGCGCATACAGAAAGCCTCCTGATCTTCATCGATGGATTGGAATACGAAATCACGGCCGACGATCTTTGGCACCACCACACTCTTTCTCAGTTCATTCATACTCATGTCGGCCGCTCCGCACGAGAAGTTTGCGGTGAAGGAGGATGCGGGGCGTGCTCGGTCATCGTAACAAGGCCTTACAGGTCCCAAGAAGATCCCTCGGAAGTCCGGCTTGAAACCTATTCAGTTGCGACATGCATTACCCCAATCGGGGATCTTGCCTTCGCCTCGATCAGAACACCACAGTCAACTTCTTCAGATCGCGCGGAAGTTTCCACACCAGCGCAGGAGGCTTTGCAAGTCACCAATGCCGCACAGTGTGGTTTCTGCACTGGCGGGATCGTCAGCGTGCTGGACAGCGAATGCGCAGGCCGGGGTATTTCGTGTAAAGACGTAGAAACTCTGCTGGACGGAAACCTCTGCCGCTGTACCGGTTACCGGACCATTTCCGAAGCCGCCCAGATGCTCTGCGAAGACTACGACGGTACGCACAAGGAAAAGGCCGAAGCTATTCGCGAACGTGCGAAGGGATTCCGATCTGAACTCGTCAGCAAACGAAGCTTTCCAGAGACACTCCGCAAGTCTTACAATTCGTATTTTTGTGCTGACGATGTGGATGGCGTTGCTTTGGTGGAACGACCAGATCTGGGCGACGATCAGAGAATTGTTAACTCGCACATCCGCCCTGCATCGCTTGAGGCTCTGGCACGCTGCTACGCCGACCATCCAGAAGCCACAGAGGTCTTTGGGGCCGGAGGATCAAAGAAGTGGGAAAATCGCACGACTCTGACAGGCGGGTTCACTGACATTGGCGTCGATGAACGCGAAGCGCAGTCAATTATTCACCACACGGTCTCAGTCCGCGACGTACCCGAGTTGCGTGGTTGGCGGATCGATCCGGATGGAAGCCTCGTCCTCGGCGCCGCCGTCTCGATCAGCGAAATGACCCGTATTTCAGACGCCCTGAAAGAAGACACCGACGCATTTGCAGCTCACAAGGTCTCTCTGCAAGCCTTGAGAACGCAAGCGCGATACTTCGCCAACGAGAATGTCCGTCATACTGGATCGATCGGTGGCGGCCTCGCGTCCTGTCACCATCTCTCGGACATGGTGCCCGTCTGGGTCGCGCTCGATGCACGGATCGAAGTCCTTTCGCACTCGAAGGGCGCTCGTTCCGTTTCCGTAACAGAATTGCTGGATGTTGAGGAAGCTCGACTTCGGCTCGAAATCGATGAGATCATTGTATCGATCGTGCTGCCGCCTCGTGATCCAAACCAGTTTGTTGCGGAGGCGTTCAAGCAGGCCATCCGTCGGACAGATTCAATGGCTTTGGTCAGCGCAGCGATGACGGCAACCCGCGACGGAAGTGGCGTACTGACGGACGCACGGCTTGTCTTTGGCGGCCTTGGTGCACCCGGACTTCGGGCGCGCGCTACCGAAGCGCTGTTGAATGCGCAGAATTGCCAATCGCTGGCCGAAGACGACGATGCCCTTGGCAAATTGCTGGACGAACTCCGCTCGGAAATCGAAGCGATCAACGTCCGGGCACTTCCACAGGATATGCGCGACTATCAGCGCGAAGTCGCCGCCGGGTTTCTACGGCGGTTCATCCACATGTCGGCACCTAATCCGTCAGAGTTCATGGACACCAATCGGTTCAGGCAACCGCCGTCGCGCGGTCGGCAGATCTTTGAGGCAAACACGGACAAGGAGGCGATCATAGGCCGGGCGCTAACGCATCGCTATTTACCACAGCACACCCACGGCGAGACCCATTATACCATCGACGCGCAGCTGTCCGAAGAGGGGCTTCATGCTGCAATTGTACCGGCCCCCATTGCCAGCGGAACCCTGCTCCAGATCGACGCGTCACTCGCAGAAGGCGAACGTGATTATGTCGGGTTAATCACTGCCAAAGACGTTCCTGGCAGCAACCTTCAGGGGCACATGGTGCATCCGCTGGCCGAGGAAGAGATACTTTGCTCGTCGAAGATCACGCATTTTGGACAACCGGTCGCGCTGGTCTTGGCACGGACGGAATTTGGAGCAAGGCGCGCCGCGGCGAAGGTTCGCGTCATCGCAGAATCTGACACCAAGTCTCCTGTCTTTTCTTTCGATGACATCGTTGATCATGACAGCTGGTTCTCCTTTGAGCATTTGCCGGATTTTCCTGAGAACGAGGCCAAGGAAAGACGATTGGCTCGCGGTGATACCTCTGCAGTCTTCGAAAAAGCCGTGCAGAACAATGACCGATACCTAACGCTCAGCGGTCGCGAGGAGGTCGGCGCGCAATCCTGCTTCTATCTGGAGCCCCAATGCGCTGTCGCCGTACCCCAATCTGATGAGCGAGTTGAAATCCGGTCATCCACGCAATCGCCCAGCCATGTCGCGCGTTATGTCGCTGCAGCCTTGGGCATCGAACAACATAAGGTTGACGTCGTTGCTGGCTTCATCGGTGGAGGTTTTGGCGGCAAACAGACGCGAAGCGCTTCTTTTGCGGCGATGGCCGCAGTAGCGGCTCGTAAAATGGACAGAACCGTCAAGATAGAGCTGTCTCGAGAGACAGATATGACCCTTGTACCGGGACGAAGCCCATTCAGGGCTGACTACAAGATCGTTTTGGATCGTCAGACCGGAGCAATCGAGGCGCTGCAGATCGATATGATCGTTAACGGCGGATCCGCCGAGGATTATTCGCCTTCGATCGCCGAAACCTCGATTTTTCTCATCGACAACGCATACCATATCGCCAACGCGGACATCCGCGCCCGGTGCGGCCGGAGCAATCTGCCGGCTGGCTTCACAGCCACGCGGGGGTATGGAAAGCCGCAAACCGGAGCAATCATCGAGAAGATCCTCGATGATGCGGCGGCGCAACTAAATATCGATCCGCAGGATCTACGCAAAACCAATCTCTACACGCGGGGTCAAAAGGCTCTCGCTGAGACGCCGATCGACGATGACGTCCTCCGGTCCTGCTGGACGAGCGCTGTCGACGGAAACTACGCCGAGTGGCGCAGGGATTGCACATCCTTCAATGCCGAGAACGGGATGGTGAAACGTGGCGTCGCGGGGATTCCGTCAAAAGGGAACATGGGCTTCCTAGAAGCTACCGACATCAATCGCGGATCGGCCATCGTGCGGCTCCACTCGGACGGATCTGTCCGCATATCTCACTCCGGGGTGGAGATGGGACAAGGGCTCAATACACGTATGTCTCAAGTCGCGTCATATGCGCTAAACATCCCGATCGAGAAGGTAACCATAGATCCGACCCGCACGTCAGACTTGCCGAATACGCCACCGACAACAATGGTTGCAACGGACATGATCGGCGCGGCGATCATGAACGCCTGTGACGAATTATTGGAAAAGCTTGCGCGTGCCGGCTATCCGGAAAGCGCCACTTTCAGCGAAGCAACGCAGCGTTGCTACGATGAGGGCTGGCCAATGGAGGCGACGGGCCACGCGCAGGAACCTCGCCTGCGTTTCGACTGGGAAAAACAGCAAGGAAATGTGTCCTATTTCTTCGTTTGGGGCGCGGCTTTGGCCGAGGCGGAGATTGATCTAGGCACCGGATCGTGGCGCATATTGCGCACCCACATTACGCAGGACTGCGGAACCTCACTGAACCCGATGCTCGATATCGGACAAGTCGAGGGCGGGTTTGCCTTTGGCGTCGGCTATTCCCTCCTGGAAAAGATGATCTATCGCGAAGACGGGTCTCTTTTGACCGACAACGTGTCGTCGTACAAAATCCCTTCTATCGACGACATGCCACGTGATTGGACGATAGAGATTCTACAGGAGACTCAAGGACCGCCCGGGCGACGAGGCCTTCACAACTCGAAAGGCGTTGGCGAAGCAAATATTCAGCTTGGATTTTCCGCATATTTCGCGGTTAAGGACGCAATTCGTTCTGCCCGGCGTGAAAGAGGCCTTGATCCAAACGCTTTCTCCCTGCCCTTTCCAGCAATGCCACATGACATTCTGAAAGCTTGTGGCACAAATTCGGATTGATCACAGCATTGAGCGATGCGTCATCTTTTTGGAAGCACAAGGTGGAGCGCTTGAACTAAAAGGCTCTGGCCTTGAAGCCCCATTGAAAGGTTGACTCACCTCAAAGCTCTGAATTGGTTTTCAGGTGAAGTTTGTTAAGCAGCTAGATCGACGCCTTCGCCAGCACGGGAGTCATTTCGAGTGAATTCCAACAACGCCAATACTAGCTTGAACAGGGGCGACAATTCTCTCGAAGGGAATTCTGGTCTTTCGACCACCGAAGTTGAAAAGATCAGGAGCGCTTCTGGACGGAACGAACTGCCGCGGCCAGAAGCACCAAACCCCATTCGAGTTTTTTTGCGACAGTTTAGTGGATTGCTGGTTCTGATCCTGATCGCTGCCGCGGCGATTGCACTGGCGGTTGGTGAACTGATCGATGCGCTGGCGATCGGTCTGGTGATCCTTTTAAACGCGATCTTGGGCTTTGTTCAGGAATGGAAGGCGGAAACCGCGATCGAAGCGCTCCTGTTCATGCTTTCGCCGGCAGCACTCGTCGTCCGCGACGGCGCCGAAAAGGTCATTCCTGCGAGAGAAATCGTGCCGGGCGATCGCGTTTTGACAACGGCTGGTGAGGTCATACCGGCTGATATCCGCCTCGACCTCGCGCTGGACGCGTCCTCCGACGAAAGCGCTATGACCGGAGAATCTTTGCCCGTAAGCAAGACGGCTAACGTCGACGGCGACCTGGGCATGATCTTTGCAGGAACGTCACTGGTTTCGGGTAGGACTGAAGGGATCGTGACCGAGATCGGCTCGAATACCCACTTCGGCAGCATTGCGGTGCTGACAGGCTCCGTTGGCGTACAAAAAACCAACTTGGAAGTTCGTCTCAATCAGCTTGCACGACAACTGGGTTTGGCCTCGATCCTGATTGCAATCGCTATCTTTCTCGTCGGGATCCTGGTGGGACGCCCAATGTTCGAGATGTTCATGACAGGGCTTTCTCTTGCCGTTGCCATCGTGCCCGAGGGACTACCTGCTGTCGTTACGATTACCCTAGCGCTCGGTGCTTCTGCGATGGCGCGACGGAATGCGTTAGCGCGGCGTCTTCAGGCCGTTGAAACGCTTGGTGCGGCTTCCGTGATTGCGACGGACAAGACTGGGACATTGACCGAGAACCAGATGACGGCGACGGAGGTCCGAACCCTGTCGACCACCTATTCCGCGACCGGTACGGGATATGATCCCGCGGGACACATCGAGCGCGATGGGACGAGAGTTCGCGCCGCTGATGACGGTGTCTTAGCGCAACTGCTGGAATCGGCGCTTGTTTGCACGCACGCTAGTCTTTCGAACGATGGGACGGGTTGGCAAATGATCGGTGCGCCAACAGAAGGCTCATTGGTCACCTTGGCTTATAAAGGATGGTCACCGCTCCCGAATGATAGCGATCGCGTTGCGGAGATCCCTTTCTCTAGCGAGCGAAAGCGAATGAGTGTACTGGCACGGCGCGACCAAAGCTTCCGCCTCCATGCAAAAGGCGCACCCGAAACCATAATTGAGCTTTGTGAGAGTGCCCTGACCGACGATGGTCCTGAGCCATTGGACGATACGAAGCGCGAGGAACTTCTCTCCGCTTACCATCAGATGGCGTCTGCTGGTCAACGCGTCATAGCGATAGCGCTACGGGACCAAAAGACCGCCGAAGATGTATCTG
>CAYPVG010000044.1:0-5247 GCA_964414085.1 uncultured Boseongicola sp.
ACGAGGCGATAAGCAATTGTCGAAACAGTCACGAACAAAAGAGCAATCATCGCGCCCGAAGCATAGGGGAAGACCACACTGTGCATCCAAAATGCTGCATCGCTGGCAAACATATCCCACGCAACGCGCAGGCCATTACCCAGAAAGACCATTCCGGTCAAAATGAACGCAATAGATTGCCAAATCGGTTTCACCGAAGATCGCGTGACCAGAAAAAGGCACGCAGTCGCCATGCCAATCTGCAAAAACGCAAATGCTGTATACATACTACAGTCCTGCCTCAACCCCGAAGCTTTTAAGGTCCAAACCACGGTCCCGCGTGGCTCAAACACACTTCTCCAGCGCCTTACCTAGAGCACTTCGCAGTGTTTTCACACAAAAATATGCGGATTGAATGGCGAGTTTACGTTAGGTGATGCACTTATTCAGCCGCCACGGCGGATGAACGGCCCGATTTCTGAGCTTTGATGCGATCTTCAATCTCGTCACGGAAGTGCCGGATTAGACCTTGAATTGGCCACGCCGCTGCGTCTCCCAATGCACAAATGGTATGACCCTCGACCTGTTTGGTCACATCCAACAGCATGTCGATCTCTTCAACCTCAGCCTCGCCTTTCACCAGACGGTCCATGACGCGCATCATCCATCCGGTACCTTCGCGGCATGGCGTACACTGACCACAGCTTTCGTGCTTGTAGAACTTTGACAAACGCCAAATTGCTTTGATGATATCGGTCGATTGATCCATCCCGATGACAGCCGCCGTGCCCAGACCCGAGCGTTGTTCGCGCAGCCAGTCAAAATCCATGATGGCTTCTTCTTTCATGATCTTTCCTGGAAGGCATGGCACCGACGAGCCACCAGGGATCACGGCCTTCAAGTTGCTCCAACCGCCGCGAATGCCGCCGCAGTGTCGTTCGATCAACTCCTCAAACGAAATCGACATCGCTTCCTCAACGACGCAGGGGTTGTTCACGTTGCCCGAGACCGCGAACAGCTTGGTGCCGGAGTTGTTTGGGCGGCCAAATCCCGCAAACCACTCTGGCCCACGACGCAAGATCGTTGGAACAACAGCAATTGATTCAACGTTGTTCACAGTCGTCGGACAACCATAAAGCCCCGCGCCCGCTGGAAATGGCGGCTTCATGCGCGGCATACCTTTGCGACCTTCAAGGCTTTCCAAAAGCGCGGTTTCCTCGCCGCAAATGTAGGCACCGGCGCCGTGATGGAGATAGATGTCAAAATCCCAACCTGACCCGGCTGCGTTCGCGCCGACAAGCCCGGCGTCGTAAGCTTCATCGATGGCAGCCTGCAGTGCTTCTTTCTCGCGGATGTACTCACCGCGGATGTAAATGTAACAGGCGTGCGCACCCATCGCGAAAGACGCAATCAGACACCCTTCAATCAGCGTGTGCGGATCGTGGCGCATGATCTCACGGTCCTTACAGGTGCCCGGCTCGGATTCGTCGGCGTTCACAACCAGATAAGCTGGGCGTCCGTCGCTTTCCTTCGGCATGAAGGACCATTTCAAACCAGTTGGGAAACCAGCGCCTCCGCGTCCTCGCAGACCGGATGCTTTCATCTGGTCCACAATCCAGTCGCGGCCCTTCTGGATGATGCCAGCCGTCCCATCCCAATGGCCCCGTGCCTGCGCACCTTTAAGTGTGCGGTCGTGCATTCCGTACAAGTTTGTAAAGATGCGATCTTTATCTTCGAGCATGCCTGTCCTCGTGAGCCAGTCAGGAGTCACGCTCCTGACGCATCAATTCGTCAACGCCGTTTACGCCAGATTTGCCAGGTTACTACAAGAGCCCAAATGAACCCAGCCATGGCAAAAAAATCGATTAGAAGCATGTAGCGGGTTTCAATGCCGCTTTGACCATCGACATATTGCGCCAGCATCCACAACAACATGGTCCCGGCGATTACGAGAGACACTATACGGCCTTGCCTCGACAAGGACTTCTGTAAATCAGGATCGTCGCTCATCCATTCCACTTCTACAAAGGCACTTTATCGTGCCACACGCCGCGCGAGACACCGCGCGATCGGGTTCCCTTTGGAGGGGCGGTTTGCCGCCCTCACCGATAGCTTAGCGCAAGTATGTGCGAATTAGTAGACGTCTCCGTCTTCAACACGTTTGGAGAACTCGGTTTCTCCGCCACCAGCCAGGACCCTGGCCTGTTCGACCCATCCATCACGGCTCACGCGACCCTTGAATCCTTCGAGATTCTCATCGACCCAGGCGACATCAGAGTCCGACCAACCAGCTATTTGATCGAAATGCCAATAGCCCAACGCGTTCAACTGTTTCTCAAGTTTCGGTCCTACACCCTTGATTTGCTTGAGATCATCAGCAGCGCCATCACGTGGCGCATCCATACCCATGGGTTTGTCACCCGACGAAGCCGCAGGAGCCGGCTCCGCTTCAGCGACCGGTTCAGGCTCTACTTCTGCAACAGGTTCTGACGCAGCCTCCGGCTCCGGTTCTGCTACGGGCGCCGGCGCCGGGGCGGGCGTTGAAACCGGTGCTGCAGAAGGTGCGGCGACGGGTGCAGGAACTTCAGATGACGAAGCGAAACCGCGATACAAGACAACTGCCGCCACTAACGCGACGATGGCTGCAAGGAAACCTGCAGCGGATACTGACAAATCGCCAAGAACCAACATCGCAACAAAAGCGACAAGAAAGATACCTGCTGCAATAGCACCAACGATGGCGAGGGAACCCTGGGTATGTCGTGACATTTTAGTCTCCAAATCTTCTAACTAGATTTGGATATAGCAGGATTTCCGTTCACGCAAAGTTTCTAGTGTTAGCCCTCGTCCGCCAAAGCCTTGGCTTGTGCAACCCATTCGTCCCGGCTGACACGGCCTTTGAAGCCTTCAAGGTTTTCGTCGACCCATGCGATTTCAGCCTCGGACCACCCCGCAACCTGATCAAAGTGGAAAAACCCAAGCGAATGCAGCAACATTTCCAGCTTCGGTCCGACGCCTTTGATCCGCTTCAGATCGTCAGCCTGTCCGCCGCGTGCTTCGCTCAATCCAGCGGGCTTTGTACCTTCGGCAACTGGAGCTGGTGCTTCCACGACCGGGGCTGCCGGCTCCATCACCTGCGGCGTCGATCCTTTGATCCAGGGAGTGACGAGCGGCACTTCCGTACCGTCAATCCGCTTGATTGTATCACCAATATCAACAGCAGCCTGTGCGCTCGCGTTGTATTGTCTCTTTCCGCTTTCGAATTCCTTCAATGATGTCAGCCCTTCGATCGGCTCGGCGGCATATCGGCCATTCTGTGGACCTGGCACGGGCACTTTGCCCGCAGCCATCTCATCGATGATTTCGCCCAACCGTTTAGCCGTCAGGTCCTCGTAGTAGTCCTTGCCGATCTGCGCCATTGGAGCATTCGCACAGGCCCCAAGGCATTCGACCTCTTCCCAGGAAAACTTGCCATCCGCCGAAATCTCATGCGCATGCTTGGCGATCTTTTCCTTACAGACGCCAATCAGGTCCTCTGCCCCACAGATCATGCAGGACGTTGTTCCGCAAATCTGAATATGAGCAACCGTCCCGACCGGCTGAAGCTGGAACATGAAGTAGAATGTCGCCACTTCAAGCGCACGGATATACGCTAAATCAAGCATCGCCGCGACGCTTTCAATTGCTGGACGCGTTAGCCAGCCTTCTTGCTCCTGAGCGCGCCACAAAAGCGGTATGATCGCCGAAGCTTGCCGCCCTTCTGGATACTTTTGGATTTGCGCCTCTGCCCATGCCTGGTTGGCTGGCGTGAAAGCAAAGCTCTCGGGTTGTTCTTTATGTAGACGGCGCAGCATTAACTTGCTCCTGCGGCTGTAAGACTCAAACCCGCTCCGACCAGCGATGCGATGCCCGCGGCCAGATGAGGTCCATATTTTTTGCCCTTGCGGGCATAGATGAAGGTGTCGGCAGCACTCGCGACCGCGAAGGCAACGAACAAACCGAAGAATACAATCGGATCGCTGTAAATCGACGCTCCAAGTGCGAGTACAAAAAACGTCAAATATCGACCAGCCATCACCTCGGGAAGCTGCTCGACGTGGTGGTCGATGAGCTTCAATCCATTCAACGGATCACGCATGACCAGCACAGCAAGACCGCCGGTGACCAAGAGTGCCATTACAGACACGATTATGAGGATGGTCGCAGCCATTCCTAGCGGTCAATCTCACCAAACACGACGTCCAGTGTCCCGATAATCGCAGCGACGTCCGCCAACTGGTGACCCTTGGAAATGTGGTCCATCGCCTGCAGGTGCAGGAAGCCCGGCGCCCGGATTTTCGACCGGTACGGCTTGTTTGTGCCATCAGCCACCAAATACACGCCAAACTCGCCCTTTGGAGCTTCGACAGCCGCGTAGACCTCGCCCTCGGGTACGTGGAAACCTTCGGTGTACAGCTTGAAGTGATGGATCAGCGCTTCCATCGAGGTCTTCATGTCACCCCGCGTCGGTGGTGTAATCTTTCCGCGTGCCATCACGTCGCCTGGCTCGTTCCGGAGTTTCTCACATGCCTGACGGATGATCTTCACGGACTCGCGCATCTCGGCCATGCGGCAGAGATAACGGTCATAGCAATCTCCATTCGTTCCAACGGGGATTTGGAAGTCGAATTCGTCGTAGCATTCGTAAGGTTGCGAGCGACGCAAGTCCCAAGCCATGCCCGAGCCTCGCACCATCACGCCAGAGAAGCCCCACTCAAGAGCCTCTTCCTGCGAAATAATGCAGATATCTACGTTGCGCTGCTTGAAGATCCGATTTTCGGTCAGCAGCCCGTCGATGTCATCGAGCGCTTTCGGAAACTCCTGCGCCCACGTGTCGATGTCTTCAATCAGATCAGGTGGAAGATCCTGATGTACACCTCCGGGGCGGAAGTAGGCCGCGTGTAGGCGGGCACCACAAGCACGCTCATAAAACACCATGAGCTTCTCGCGTTCTTCAAAGCCCCACAGCGGCGGGGTCAAGGCACCGACGTCCAGCGCCTGCGTCGTCACGTTCAAAAGGTGGTTCAGCACACGGCCGATCTCGGAGTACAACACCCGGATCAGACTCGCGCGGCGCGGCACTTCGGTACCTGTCAGCTTTTCGATCGCCAGACACCAAGCGTGCTCTTGGTTCATCGGCGCCACATAGTCGAGACGGTCGAAGTACGGAAGGTTTTGCAGATATGTCCTGCTCTCCATCAGCTTTTCGGTACCGCGATGGAGAAGTCC
>CAYPVG010000045.1:0-6240 GCA_964414085.1 uncultured Boseongicola sp.
GTTTGCGAAAAGCTGATCATTGGCTTCAGGCGCAAAGAGGCGGCCATTTCTTCGAACACCAACCACAATTGCCCGCAGCGTCGAAAACAGGTCGGTAAGCTGCCTCAGAGGCGTATCCAAAACAGGGCAGTCTTCGTCCAGCACAATTCCAAGAAGCTGTGCCTGCTGATCCAGGAAAAGCTCGGTGTCAAAAGCTGCGGGTGCAAACAAGCGTCTCAACGCAGCTTCAGCAACTTCACGCTCCGGACTGATGACCACATCAATTGGCATGTGATCGCGCCGGTAAAGATCAGAGTAGATTGCGGTCAGGTAACTTTGCGCACGCAGGCGCGCAATTTTTCGCGGCACATCAAAAACCGAATGCGCAACTTGGCACGAAACCATGTTGACCTCGTCAGAGTGCGTCGCCGCGATAATCATGTCGGCATCGCGCGCACCCGCTTTGTCCAAAACATCCGGGTAGCTCGCGTGCCCTGTAATACCTTGCACATCAAGAACGTCTGTCACCCGCCGCACCAGATCGGCGTCGCGGTCGACAACTGTGACATCGTTGCGTTCACCTGAAAGGTGACGTGCAATCTGCCAACCAACCTGACCGGCACCGCAGATTATTACCTTCATTCGCGCCTCACAGCCGCTCTATCGCGGTTCTTGGTGACATGTGCGGACTCGTCATTCAAGCCAGACGTTGTTCATTCACGCGTCTTCTTCGGCTTCCTCGACCACAGCAGCAAATCTCGCTCCCGCCCGGTTTGAAGTCACAACGTTCAACGATTTGAGCTTTCTGTGTAAGGCCGATCTTTCCATCCCAACAAAACCTGCAGTTCGGCTGATGTTGCCCCCGAACCGGTTTATTTGGGTCAAGAGGTACTCTCGTTCGAACAACTCTCGTGCCTCTCTAAGCGGCAACGTAGCCAAGCTGCCTGACAGAACCACTCGGTTGTCGTCCTCGCTGCTTTGCTCCGCTTCTCCACCTGGAATTTCCGACGCTGAGATGTCACCTTTGTCAGAGCCAAGGATCAAAACCCGCTCAATAACATTCTTCAGCTGCCGTACATTTCCCGGCCACGACATGGTCTGAAGCATCGCAATCGCATCTTCAGACAGTTCTCTCATTGGCAAACCTTGAGATTTGTTAAAGCTTTCAATGAAAAACTCGGCCAACTCCGGAATGTCCTCCCGACGTTCGGAAAGCGAAGGGACATCGATCGGCACAACATTCAGACGATGGAATAGTTCTTGACGAAAATTCCCTTTGTCCACCTCTTCCTCAAGGTTCCGTGTTGTAGAAGAGATAACCCGGAGATCGACGCGAACCTTGTCCCCGCCTCCGACGCGCTGGAACTGCTGTTCCGTCAACACACGAAGAATTTTTGACTGTGTTCCCAGGGGCATATCCGCAATTTCATCAAAGAAAATCACGCCACCGTGGGCTTGTTCCAGCAAACCAGGCTCAATACCACGTCCTGTGCTCTCACGGCCGAACAGAACATCTTCCATGCGATCCGGTTCAATGGACGCCGAATTCACAGTTATGAATGGCCCTTCGGCACGGTTGGAATTCGCATGAACAAATCGAGCTGCGATTTCTTTGCCCGACCCCGCCGGACCGCTCAGCATAACGCGCCCGTTGGACTTGGTGACTTTCTCAAGCTGGGATTTCAGCGTACGGAACGCCTGAGAAGATCCCACCATGTCTGTTGTCGTGACGTCCTTGCGACGCAGTTCAGAGTTTTCCCGACGTAATCGAGACGTCTCCATTGCTCGCGTCACGACGACCATCAGTTGGTCGATATTGAACGGTTTTTCAATGAAGTCGTAAGCACCCTGTTTAATCGCGGCGACAGCTATCTCAATATTTCCATGCCCAGAAATGATAATGACTGGTACATCCGGGTTATCCCGCCGCACTGCCTTCAAGATATCGATGCCGTCCATTTGGCTATCCTTCAACCAAATATCCAAGATCATCAGTGCCGGGGCTTCTTTATTCATCTCCGACATGGCTTGATCCGAAGTCCCTGCAAGCCTGGTCGTAAAACCTTCGTCCTTAAGAATGTCCGAGATCAACTCACGGATGTCTCGTTCGTCATCTACAATCAGAATATCGCCCATAATTGCCTCCATCTTATTATCACTCTGCGACCGCCAGGTCGCTTGTTTCGCTTTGAGCCGCGGACAGCGGCAACTCGATCACGGCGGCTGCCCCAATTTGCCCTGATGCATCCAAAGGCGAAGCATCAGTAAGTGTCAGCGTACCGTCATGTTCTTCGATAATTTTCTTCACGATAGGCAGCCCCAAACCGGTGCCTTTCTCGCGCGTCGTCACATAGGGTTCGAACAAGCGCGAGCGATCTTCAGGCAGACCAATACCATTGTCACTAATCGTTATCCTTGCGGTGCGCTCTAGAACTTTCAGGCCCACATGGACTCTCGCGGTATATCCATCGGGATAGCCACGTTTTTCTCCAAGTGTT
Organism: uncultured Boseongicola sp.; assembly: GCA_964414085.1. Taxonomy (GTDB): domain Bacteria; phylum Pseudomonadota; class Alphaproteobacteria; order Rhodobacterales; family Rhodobacteraceae; genus Boseongicola. The sequence goes on from CAYPVG010000045.1 coordinate 2,478, forward strand.
TCAATGGCTTCTCCGGCATTCTTGATTAAGTTCGTTAGCGCCTGACCGATCATAGTTGCATCCAAGTCAACCAAGATCGGGCCATCTGGAATGTTGGAGGTTAGCTCCACGCCCTGGACAGCTCCCTCCTGTAACAGAACAGCATCCGAAACAATCCTGGTCAGGTCCTCCAGCCTGGTTTCGGGTTCTGGCATCCGCGCAAATTTTGAGAATTCATCGACAATCCGTCTCAGATCGTTGGTTTGCCGCACAATGACATCGGTCATGCTGTCCAGTTGCGCCGCATCTTCGCCAGCCGCCGCTTTGAACTTTCGTCGAATTCTCTCCGCCGAAAGCTGAATTGGCGTGAGCGGGTTCTTGATTTCGTGTGCGATCCGTCGCGCTACATCGCCCCATGCGGCCATGCGCTGGGCCGTCACCAAATCGGTGACATCGTCGAATGCAACGACGTAGCCCCGTTCTTCGCCTTCGGTGCCGCGCCGCTCAGCCACACGCACCAACAAAGTCTCCGCAACGCCCTTTCGTGATACGCGAACTTCTTCCTGAGCGCTCTCGCGACCAGACTCGCGCAACTCGCTCAGGATCGGCATGAATTCAGGAACCACCACGTCCAAAGGCGTGCCAGTTTCAACATGGCCTTCTGCTCTTAGAATCCGCTCTGCGGAACGGTTGATGAAACTGACGCGCCCCTGCTCATCAAGTCCAATCACACCGGCGGTCACGGACGACAAAACAGAGTCAAATAGACGACGACGCTCTTCGATCTGCCGGTTCGTTGTCATCAGGGCGTCGCGTTGCCCTTTCAACTGACGGGTCATCTGATTGAACAGCCGACCAACCATGGCTATTTCATCTTCGCCCTGCTCTTCCGGAACTTGAACATCCAAGTCACCAGCACCAACCCGTTGCGCCGCTCCAGCGAGACGCCCAACAGGTTGGGAAAGTCTTTCAGCAAACCAGAGGCCCAACCAGACCGCAGCAAGAATAAGGATCACCGCGAAGCCCAGATAAAGGAGGCCAAACTCAAAAACGACGCGACCCCGCTCAGCCTCCAGCTGATTATAAAGCTGCGCAGTCTCTTCAGCGTCATCCAATAGCCCCAGAATGCGACCGTCGACGTCCCTGCTTACGTAGAGATAGCGATCCGGGAATGCAGTGAGACGGACAAGTGCGCGAAACTCGTCTACTTCCAGGTCTTCAATAACGACGGTTTGACCATCCCTCGCCTGAAGAATGTCTTGCTCACTGGGTTCCTCAAAATCAAAGAGGTAAGATCGCTCTCCCCGGGTGCGAATTTCTCGCGTCCCATCAATGACATATGCTTCGCGCAATCCTCGTTGAATTTGCGTTTGCCCTTGGCTCAGCAGTTGTCTGAGCTCAGCGTCGGAAACAAACACGCTACGTGTACGTGCAGAATTTAGAAAACGCGCCAAGGCGTTTGCATCTTCACTCAGATCTCGACGTTGATCTTCTTGATAGGCTTCTGCCGCAGAAAGAGAGGCCCCAACAACACCGCGAACACGGTCGGAAAACCAACCTTCCAAACCAATGTTCACAGTAAGGCCCGCGAACACGGCCACCGTGACGGTTGGGACCAGCGCGATCATTGCGAACACGCCCGTTAATCGAAGGTGAAGGCGAGAGCCAGCCGACTTTGCGCGCCTGGCAGCAACCATTGACGCAATACGAGCCAAAACCAGCGCCGCAACCACAAGAATGTATACGAGGTCAGCAAGTAGAACGAGTCGCAGCGACAACGCCGAAGCAGTGCGATCCAACGGCCCGAGGACTAAGAAAGTAGCAAGTGCCAAAACTGGCCCAAGCAAAACAACAACCACAGTAACAGCGTTCTGAAAACGCCGCATCCGTCTGACACGGTTGAGTTTTTGCCAGCTCAATGTCCGCGCGCTAACCGCCACCCGGACCCTCCATATGATGTGCCGATCTGCCCGGCTACCGCTCTATCTTGGTGACTTTGTTATCCACAGTAACGGATAAGTCACTCTCTGTTGCGGTTTTACATCAATTTGCGGCGCCGTGTCACGCGGATATCGAGGTCTGTAATCTTCTTTCTAAGCGTATTTCGATTGATACCCAGCAAATCGGCGCATTTCGCCTGATTGCCTCCCGTCGCATCGAGTGCAATTTCGATCAGAGGCAACTCCACCTCTCTCAAAATTCGCTGATAAAGACCTGGAGGCGGTAGCTGCCCGCCATGCAAGTCAAAGTAACGTCGCAAGTGCTTTTCAATCGACATAGAAAGCTTCTCGCTGCTTCCGCCACCGGTGAGCGGCTCAATTGCCGGCTGGTTACCAAGGACAATCTCAACCTCGGCACGCCCGATTTCCTCCTCGCCGCCCGTAATGGCCAATCGTCGGATGGTATTTTCAAGCTGACGCACATTCCCGGGCCACGAGTACGCGCGGACGAGCTCCATAGCCTGCGAGGCGAACCTGCGCACCGGCAAGCCGTCACGCTCGGCGCGGGCAAAGAAGTGGTTCGCCAGCAACGGGATATCCTCGACCCGTTCGCGCAGTGAGGGGACCTGCAATGAAACTCCGCCTAAACGATAGTACAGGTCCGAACGAAACCCGCCCTGCTCCATTTTGTTCGCCAGATCTGCCTGACTGGTCGCCATCACTCGTGGCGCGTTATCGGTAAAGCTATCAAGCATCCTCACGATGCGGGCTTGAGCGGTCTCGTCCAGGTCTCCCACTTCGTCAAACAGAAGCGTCCCATTGCGCACGCGAGAAATCAGGGCCGCGGGCCCCTCCATCTGAGCAAGATCGCTTCCGGTCGCAACCACAAACGGCAAGGTCCGTCTATCCGACAAATCATGGATGGCGCGTGCGATCAGTGATTTTCCGGTACCGCTTTCGCCTGTGATCAAGACAGGTAAGTCCGAATTCATGACGCGCGCGACAAGACGGTAGATCGACTGCATGGCAGGCGTCCTACCCACGAGCGGCAGCTCATCACCATCCATCTCGGTGTCTTCATTGCGAGCCACTGGAGCCCGACGCTTGACCTCCAAAGCGCGGGCGGCACGCTTCATCAGATCGGGCAAATCAAACGGTTTGGGAAGATAGTCATATGCATCCGCCTCAGTGGCTTGGATGGCTGTCATGATTGTATTCTGAGCGGATATAACAATGACCGGTAGTCCTGGGCGCTGCTCAGCAATCAGAGGCAACTGATCAAGCCCATTGCCGTCAGGCATCATCACATCCGAAATGACAAGATCGCCTTTGCCTTCCTCGACCCATCTCATCAAAGTCACGAGAGACGACGTGGCATGGACTTTACATCCGGCACGCGTCAGCGCCTGCGTCAATACGGTCCTGATCGTTCTGTCGTCATCCGCGACAAGAATCGTACCATCCATTTAAGTCTGCCTCCTCAACGTATTCTCTCCCTTGTTGGCTCACGCATCCTTGGGCGCGACAGGGAGTGAAATTCGAAAAACTGTTCTTCCCGGAACACTATCGACTGTGATCCAACCCTCATGATCCGAGATAATTTTGCTCACCAAAGCCAAACCCAACCCGGTCCCGTTCTCACGGCCGGAAATGAAGGGTTCGAATACCTGATTGGCTATTTCTTCTGGGAGCCCGGGGCCATCATCTACGATCTCAACCTGAAGCGGTAGCGACCCAGTGCCATCCTTGCGACGCAACCTAAGCGACATTTCATAGAACGTCTTGACACGGATCGTGCCTTTATTGTCGCCTGCGGCCTCCGCTGCATTCTTGAGCAGATTCAG
>CAYPVG010000046.1:0-4275 GCA_964414085.1 uncultured Boseongicola sp.
GATTGGGGCTTCGCCACGCTTTGCATACATCGAGCCACCGTTTTGGGGGGATGTTGATGCAGATTACGCGGAGGCTCTTCGCAGGTTCGCCGGTAAGCTTGGCGCGGCAGTTCAATTCGTTGATCTGCCCGATGTCTTCCAAACTGCCGAGAAGAACCGGCGGGCCGTCAACTTTGCAGAGATGGCTTCAAGCTTTCAGCGCTATCTCGACATTGACCCGGCCGGTTTGGGTCACATGACGCGTGATGCTATGGAAGAGGGGCGCTTGGTTTCAGCATTTGATTATCTGTCTAGTGTTGCGTGCCGGCTGGAACTGAACGATGCGCTGGCCCCAATATTCGCAGAGTTTGACGCCATTTTGTGCCCAGCCGCGCTAGGTCCTGCGCCGAGAGGCCTCGCGTCAACGGGCAACTCTATCATGAACGGTCTTTGGACTATGGCTGGCACACCTGCCATCACTTTACCACTTCTGACGTCGCCGCAGGGTTTGCCGCTCGGGGTCCAGTTGGTGGGGAAGTTTGGCCGAGATGCGCAACTCCTCAAGGCAGCGCGCTGGGTCTACGATCGTGCCGCCCTCCAAGAATAGCGGCCGCGATTAAGGCTTCCTTGTATGCGCGGTCGGAAATCATCCGGCCAACCGCATTTGTCGCTTGTTTCTGGGGGCGCGAACCTGCTAGAGCCGTCAGCGGAGACGTGGCCGAGTGGTCGAAGGCGCTCCCCTGCTAAGGGAGTAGGCGGGAAACCGTCTCGAGGGTTCGAATCCCTTCGTCTCCGCCACTTGCCTTTGCGAAAGCGTACTCCCTGTTTGGTCGCGGCCGTATTTTTCGGTTGTTTTGGAGGGTTATGCAGTAGGGGCTGAGCACTGGCCCAGCCGCTAGAAGGCCAAAGAGTGCTCTCTTGCCGCCGGTGTTCTCTGAACCTCATGACTGCGCCGTTCTGGTGTTCTGCTTCTCAAGGCACTGGAATCAAGTGGGATCCGTAAGGCGTGACTTTTGTTTTCCGACCACGAGGGTCGACCGGACAAATGGAACCGCAATACAACGGCGCTCTACAATGAGCCTATATGTCTTCATTTGCGGGACTTTGTAACACTTTTGCCGAAAACTGGTTTTCGTTGTGCCACCGCCAGTGACCGCTCTGCGGACGAAGTGGCACTCCAAATTGTCTACCTCAAGGCTCCATTTCCGCATAAGTCCGTACAAAATTTCTTTGCAGCCGATCCGCAAACGAACGTGCGTCCTCCTCTGTTAGCCCGTCGGTCGCAATCGGATCACACATCCTGATGCGGATCCTGCCCGGACGCGCGCGAACCGATCCGAACGGCATGGTCGCGTGCCCGCCCCGAAATACGACAGGCACCACTGGCGCCTCCGCACGTATGGCGAGCAGACTGGCCCCCACCTTGAATCGGCCTACGCCATCAATCCCGGTCAACCGCCCTTCGCCGCCCCAGGCCACCCGTTCTCCGCTCCGAATACGTTCCACCATTTTGTCCATCAGCACTTCAGTCGCCGCCCGGTTCCCGCGCTGGATCAACTCGAAATCAATCCGGTCAAAGGCCGCGCGCGCAAACGGAAAATATTTATACAGGTCCGCGGCCGCCGCTCGATCTAAGTGATTCAGGAACGCCACCATAAACCCCATCAGATCGGCGAATGAGGACTCGTTGTAACACAGCACGCATCCTTGCCCCGGTGGCGGCGCGGGTCCCTCGATCTGGACATCGATCCTACATGTGTCCAGAAATCGCTGGCAATGACGGGCCAGAATATCCCGCGCCTCCTGTTGCGAGGCGGCAGAGTAAGCAGCACGGGCGTTGACCACTGGCGCACCGGCTATCCAGCTTGCGCAAGCCCAAAGACCCCTCGTGATTTCAAGTGCTGCTCCCATCCCCTGTTAAGTAGGATACAAAATCGCTGCCGCTGGCAAGTCCGCCCTGAGATTGACTACAAAGAACCAATCTAAAATCGGGACACGATTCTGCGGTTATCCCTAGCAGTTCACTTGCTGGAGGATTCATCCTGATAACGAGGCCTTCTCACATGAAAATCCGTAGTGTGAGAAAGGCAGCTAGGTGATCAAGACAAACAGTCTGAAATCGAAAGCTCCGCCTCGGACAACGATGAGAACGATGCGGAATTCACGCCATCGGACGATTTGTAGAAGACAGTGGCTCCTTCAATCTCCGAGCCAGCAACAGTGATTTCACGTTCTCCCAACGTATCGTCTACGTCGATTGTGAATTCAATTAGGGCACCAGGGTTGAGAGAAACAATGTCGAAGGCGATCTCAGACTGACCGTCGCGCACCTGTGGAACTGAAGAGATGGCCTCGCCACCTTCGATCAATTGGAATGGCTGGTATACCTCGACGCCGGCGCCATTTTCAGTCACATCAAAAATCAATCCGGCTGACGAGGTAGACAGGTCAAGTGTTACGCGAGAGTCCTTGAGAACACAGTCACCGATATTTTGAATCAGGAAGCGGTCCTTGGGGGCGCCTTCGTCAAAAACGACACGAAGGTCCGCAAGTGCGGGCGTGGAATGTGAGAGAGCAGATACAATCGTGCAAAGAGCTACGGATCGCGCAGAACCAAGCATGCTATTTTCTTCCATTAATGTAATGACATAGGGGTTACGCGTTACGTTGGCCCGTGGATCACTTTGTAGGGCATGGAGGCTCGAACAATCCTTCGTTGACCGCTTTGGGGACGAAGCAGACCTCGGAAAGCCCTCCTTATCGATCTTGCAGGTCGTAAGCGGGTGGTCCGCCCTTTGCCTTGCCGTTTTTATCGTACCAAACGATCTAATAGAAAAGTTTTCAAATTTTTACCGGCCCAGCAGGTCCTCAACCTTATCGCGGTAAATCTCCGCTTCAGCAGCCATCCAGTCTTTGAAATCATTTTGCGTCCTGGAACGAGCCCGGCCCCGCAACGACACAAGCCTGTAAGAAAACTCCGACCGTGCCGCAGATTTGGCTCCGAAGGGCATGGTCATCGAACCATTGGCAAGAGCGGAAAAAGACTCCACCATCCCGCACAGCACGATACCCAAACCCTCCCTTGCCCCCTTCAGTCCTGAACTGAGACGAGGGAACTCTGGAAGGGGCTCTTCCCCCTTGTATTCGAGACCGTATTTCTTGCTCCAGCGTGCCCAGTTCAACCACCCCGGATCAGCTGTCTCTTCTTTGACGTGAATGAGTGGAACGCCTTCGAGCGATGTGGTGCTCTCCGAAAGGCCGTACTTAGCGGCAAACTCTGGAGTGCAAATCGGCACGACGCATCCGTCAAATAGGAATACGCTATCGAGTGTTTCATCGGGCTTCGGACCGAACCGGATGACAAAATCGAACTCCTCCGATCGCAAATCGACGAGACGATGTGTTGTATCGATGCGCAAATCAAACTGATCACATACTGCGTAAAAGTTTGGCAGGCGTGGTGTTAGCCAGTACTCCGCGATTGCCAAGCTCGTAGAAAGTGAAAGTCGGTTGTCTAGAACGGGCTCTTTTAGCCTCTCCAGAACCGTACTGATAGACCCAAAGCCGGCCGTCAGTTCCGTCGCTACGCCAATGGCAGCTTCGGTCGGTGTCGCGCCGGAAGGTTTTCGAACAAACAATTGGCAACCAACGAACTCTTCAAGTCCACGGATTTGCTGCCCCACGGCCGCAGTCGTGACTCCAAGATCATCTGCTGCCGAGCGAAAGCTGCCAGTCCGCAATGCAGCCTCTAGTGCGCGCAGTGCGCCGAGATGTGAGGTCCTCATTATCTATGCCTAAAGTTCAGCTTTATGCATATCAAGAACAAATGACATGACAGCGTAGGAAATCCAATTGAGGTTACACCCACTAAAGATGATCGCGCTGTAAGGGGTTTAGGTTTACTACACACTGTTTGCATTCAGTTTATCATGAAGCGACAGCCCGAAACCCGTCCAACCTCGCAGCCCTACACATCTTTTTCTGTTTAAGACGCAACGAGAGATCAATTGAGAAAGGGAGAAAAGACTATGGGAACTCAGTTAGGAGTCAGAGCTGCAAACGCACTTGGCGCAGCGGTTGCCTTGATTGTTGCCAGCGGTTTGGGAAGTTCGGCCTTTGCGGAGTCGAAAGAAGAAAAAATAGCCAGAGCTATGTCGGCCGCACCTTCGGACATCAGCGAGAATGCAACCATCATGGACGTTGATGGAACGATCCTCAGAGAAGGGAGCAATGAATGGGTATGCTTGCCAGGTGTCGGACTTATCCCAGGCGACAAGCACCCAATGTGCAATGATC
>CAYPVG010000047.1:0-4015 GCA_964414085.1 uncultured Boseongicola sp.
GGAACATCGGGATGGACCCGAAAACAGCCGGCCCAATCTTCAGCGATACGCACGATGCCCACGAGATTTCCACGAGGGAGCTAGGCTAGAATGCCTGCTGGTGACTTTCGGTATTGGGTTGTCCTTGCCGGGATGCGCACCGGCTCGAACCTGCTGGAAGAACACTTAGCCGCGTTTCCCGGCATCACTAGTCACGGTGAGCTATTCAACCCGCACTTTTTCGGCCGTCCTAAAGCCACCTCGAACTTCGGGCTGTCCCTTACGGCTCGCGACTCTGATCCCCTCAAAGTCATAGAGGCCATGTACGCGCAGTCAGAGGGTGTTCCGGGTTTTCGGCTGTTCTACGATCACGATCCGCGTGTGATTGATCATGTGCTGCACGACCGCACTGCTGCGAAGATCATTTTGACCCGGCGACCGATCGACTCCTTCGTCTCTCTGAAAGTCGCGCGACAGACCGGCCAATGGTGGCTCGGCGACGTCACGGCGGCGCGTACCGCGAAGGTGCGCTTTGACAAGCAAGAATATGCGGAGTTCCTGACAGTACTTGCAGACTTCCAGTCCAAAATCGCGCGCACGCTTCAAAGCACTGGGCAAACCGCATTCCACATCGACTACGATGACTTGTCGTCTTCCGACGTCATCACCGGGCTTGGCCAGTTCATCGGTGCCAAGGGGTCGCAAGACTCCGCACGTGTCCGAGCCAAAGTGCAAAACCCAGGACCGCTCGCCGAGCGCTTAATCAACCCAGACGAGGCGCGTTTTGCGGTGCAGGAATTTGCCTCTGCGGATATCGACCATGCGCCGATGCGCGAGCCAGACCGCGGCCCGGGCCTGAAGTTCTTTCGTGCGACGGCCAATGCACCGCTTCTCTACATGCCGATACGAGGGGCCGCTCAGGATCCTGTGCCAGAATGGCTAAAGTCGGTTGATCCGAGTGGCGAAGTGCTTTCGGGTCTAACACAGCAAGAGTTGCGCCGTTGGAAGCGCCAGCATGTGGGGCACCGCAGTTTCACCGTGCTGCGGCACCCCCTGCCACGTGCTTACGACGCATTCTGTCGTTGCATTCTTCCGACTGGCCATGATGCCTACGCCGACATCCGGGATGCGCTAAGGACGCGGTATGACGTGCCACTTCCCGACGCGGGTCCAGGCGCGGACTGGACGTTGAGCAAGCAGCGGGACGCCTTCTCGGGATTCCTCACGTTCCTCAAAGCGAACTTGGGAGGTCAGACATCGCTCCGGGTCGACAACACATGGGCAAGTCAGACGACGCTGCTCCAGGCTATCGGAGATTTTTCCGTGCCAGATCGCGTCATCCGCGAAGACAGGCTTTCGAGAGATCTGGCAGATCTCGCCAGCGAAGCGGGTCTGCACGCAGTTCCGGCAATCGACGCTTTCACAACTGATGCACCATTTGCTTTAAGCGAAGTTCAAACGGATGACATCAATACCAAAGTGCGCGCCGCCTACCAACGCGATTTCATGATGTTTGGGTTTGCGCCGTGGGCGCCAGATCAAGCCGCCTGAACGTTCTGCGCTTCTGTGAGCAGTGTGTGTAGAGTGGCCGGATCGCTATTCGCTCGCAGCTTCGTGCACAGGCTGGCATCACGCATCGTGCGCGACACCAACGCCAAAGCCTTCAAGTGCTCAACGCCTGCGTCTTCTGGTGCCAGAAGGCAAAAAACAAGATCGACAGGCTGACGGTCGACGGATTCGAAGTCGAGCGGCTTCTCCAAGCGGATGAAGAAGCCAAGCACGCTCTCAACAGTCGCCAAACGTGCATGCGGCAGCGCAATTCCACTGCCTACACCGGTTGGACCGAGGTTTTCGCGTTCCTGTAGGGCGGTGCATGCCTCTTGGGCATCGATGCCATGCGTCGCAGCGGCAATCTCACCAAGCTCACGAAATAGTCGCTTCTTGCTGGTGACACTGTTCAACGTCTTGACCGTGTCAGCGCGCATAATCTGCGTCAGTTCCATTTTCACATTCCCTCGGGCCGCAAAAACGTAGGCCCGTCCAAATCCAACTAGTTCGGGTCGATCCACCCGATATTCCCGTCGTCGCGGCGATAGACGATATTTACGCCGGCGTCTTGTTTTTCGTTACGGAAAACCAGGATCGGTGCTCCTGCCAGTTCCATCTGCATCACTGCCTCACCGACGGATAGCGATGGTATCTTCGCCTCCATTTCAGCAATGATCATGGGCTGAAGGGTGTCAGGTTCCGATTCGTCCGGTTCGTCCGATGCGGCGAGGATATACGAGGCCCCTTGCAAGAGTTCAACCGGCGTTTGTCGGTCTTTGTGATGATCTTTCAGCCGTCTCTTGTATCGCCTGAGCTGCTTTTCCATCTTTTCCGAACAATCGTCAAAAGATGCATATATCTCAGTGGCATGCGCTTTAGCTTGCGCGGTCAAACCCGTTGAGAGATGAACCGTAGCTTCACAGACGTACTCGTGTGCGTTGCGTGAAAACACCACCGTAGCATCCGTTGGTCGACCAGCGTACTTGTCAAAGACTTCAGCAAGATTGTCTTTCACATGCGTCTGGAGAGCTTCTCCAATGTCGATCTGTTTGCCGGTGATCTGATAGCGCATACGGGTCTCCCTTTTAGACAGTATGTATGTACCGAGTACGCCCTAAAACAAGGGCATAAACAGCTTGTTAATAGTTGGAAGTATGCCGTGAGCCATCCGCAGTTTCGGAGGCTTATGTGGGCAGTCGGGCGTCGACAGTTGGTCCGTCATTGATCCCATTTGGCGTCAAGAACGGCCGCGGAGTCAATGGTGGGATTTCAGACCTCAAACGATTCTGAAGCTATCGCCCAGGTAAACGCGCTTAACTTTCTCGTCGGCGACAACCTCGTCCGCCGTGCCGCTCATCAGAACACCGCCATCGTGGAGGATGTAAGCGCGATCCACAATTTCAAGGGTTTCCCGCACGTTGTGGTCAGTGATCAGAACACCAATTCCACGGTCCTTCAAATCTGTGACCAAATCGCGAATATCACCCACGGCTATTGGATCAACACCGGGGAACGGCTCGTCAAGAAGCAGGTACTTCGGGTTTGCTGCAAGACTGCGTGCGATCTCGCATCGACGACGCTCACCACCAGATAGCGCAACCGAAGGTGTCCTACGCAGGTGTGCGATTGAGAACTCGTTTAACAGTTCATCAAGGCGTTCGCGCCGCTTGGTGCGATCCTTCTCAACGATCTCGAGTATAGCGAGAATGTTTTCTTCAACGTTCAGCCCTTGGAAAATGGATCGCTCCTGTGGGAGGTACCCAATCCCAAGCTTGGCACGGCGATACATCGGAAACGTTGATACATCCTGCCCGTCAATAAGCACCTGACCGCCGTCAGGCATCACAAGGCCGGCGATGGAATAGAAACACGTTGTCTTGCCCGATCCGTTTGGTCCAAGGAGGGCAACCACCTCACCGCGGTTTAACTCAAGACTAACGTCACGAATGACCGGACGCTTACGATAGGCTTTGCGCAGGTTCTTGATCTTCAACCCCTGCTGGCCGTCTGCAACTGTGAGCTTTGGACCCATCAGTTATTGCTCCCGCCAATGATCGTCCGCACGCGGCCTTCCATGCGGCCGTTGCCCGTCGCAAGATCGACCACTAGGCGCTCACCCGACAAGGCAGTCGGGCCTTGGGTCAACAAAACGTCCCCTTCAAGCGTCACGGTGGAGGCTGAGATTGAATACTCAGCGGTTCGTGCTTCGGCGGCGTCCGTTGCGGTGACAAAAGTTACACCATCCGAGGCGATCAGCCGCTCGATGCCGTTAGCCGCGCCGCTATCGTCAGTTGCATAAACGATGGTGACTTTGCCGGCCGACATGCGCACTTCGCCTTGGACTACCAGAACGTTGCCGTCAAAAACGGCTTCGCCGGTCGCTTGATCCACGCTCAGCGAGTCAGCCGAAACTTCGACTGGCAGACCGCTGTCAAAAGTGCCGGTTCCCAACGCAATTGAAGTCCCCTGCGCCGTCGCAAATGCGGGC
>CAYPVG010000048.1:0-11619 GCA_964414085.1 uncultured Boseongicola sp.
CCACTCGGCAGCGACGCAGAAGATGATCGACGACAAGGTGAAAGAGCTTGTTGACGAAGGCTACGAGACCGCCAAACGCATTCTGACTGAAAAGTACGATGACCTTGAGCGATTGGCGCAAGGGCTGTTGGAATACGAGACGCTGACGGGCAACGAGATCACTCGCGTGATCGCAGGCGAGCCTTTGGGTCGTGGAGACGACGATGAGGACACACCGCCTGATACTGGCGGCACGGCCTCTGTCACGGCTATTCCGAAGACAAAGCCAAAATCGAAGCCGTCCGACGACGACGGTGGCTTGGAGCCGGAACCGTCGGCCTAAGACGACCCGAAAACTGATGAAACTTTGCCCCGCCTCGTGCGGGGCATTGTTTTTTGGGGCGTCTCGGTTGATCTTTCTCGAAGTTGGTTTTGGGGGCTAATCCTATGCTGTCGCACATCGCTGATATCGCTGACTTGATCGCTGCGTTCGCGATCGTGGTGTCGCTTTTGTTTGTTGCGTATGAACTCCGCACGACGCGCAAGCAGACTGAATTAACCAACTGGCGTGAATTGCTTCACACCCTGACAGAGTACAAGGGCATGGCAACGAACCCTGATCTTGCGGCAGTACTGGTGAAAGGACACGCCGATTACCACTCTCTGAGTGACGCCGAACGAATTGCCTTCGATATGCATCTGGAGCAGGGCGTGCATGTTTTTGGCAACTTCCTGAAACACAACGATTCCCTACCGACCAAGCTTGTTGGGTTAGAGGATGCAATTGCCAATTACTTTTATGAGATGTTGGCGACACCCGGAGGGTCTGTCTGGTGGGAGGACGTTCAGCGCCGAAAGCGCTTCATGCCGGATTCTTACGCTGTCACGAATGCACTTCTGGAAAAACGCCGCAAGAACGACGGCAAGCCTGTTTAATCGTCGGAGATCCGTATTGCCCGCCCTCATCCCTACTGAGTTTATTGGAACAGTCACCTGGCTCGGCACTGTGCCAAACAGGGCTGCTGATCTTGCCTCCCAATCGCGGGAAAGCCTGCACGCCAGTTTTGCAGGTGCGGCTGAAGAGGATCACGGTGGACTGACACGCCCGTCTTGCTCGCGGGTTGTGTCCCAATACCCCAAAGGGACCGAGATCAGGAACACGCGGCAGTTTTCAGTTGTCTCCGCAGAAGAGCTTGCGGCGATTGCCAGCGCAATGGGTATTGATGCGTTGGATCCCGCTTGGATTGGTGCCTCGATCGTTGTCGAAGGCTTGCCGGACTTCTCGCACGTTCCGCCGTCTTCTCGTTTGCAGTTCGCGAGCGGTGCAACGCTAACTGTCGATATGCAGAATCGCCCCTGTCATTTGCCAGCGCCAGTCATCGAACGGTTCCTTCCCGGGACGGGCAAGGGCTTTAAGTCGGCGGCCAGAGGGCGGCGTGGCGTGACGGCGTGGGTGGAGCGCGAAGGCATGCTTTCGGTGGGGGACGATGTGAGGTTGCACGTTCCAGACCAAAGAGGCTGGGAACCGGGCTTATTGGACGGAAAAAGCGCTTAAAGTTTCTGATAGGCCCCGATGGGTTCCGAGCTTCGACGCAACCGACGTCAGAAACGTCGAACATGGCGCCTTCGCCGTGCTCTGGCAGGCGCATAGCGGGTTAGGCGCCAGCCGGCGGGATTAAGGGAAGGGAAGACGGGACTATGGCCTACAAAACCGACATTGAGATTGCGCGTGAAGCCAACAAACAACCGATCATGGAAATCGGTGCAAAACTTGGGATTGGTGAGGCCGATCTTATACCCTTTGGTCATGATAAGGCGAAAGTCAGCCAGTCGTTTATTTCCGGTTTGGGTAACAAGCCAAAAGGCAAGCTGATCCTCGTTACCGCGATAAACCCGACACCTGCTGGCGAGGGCAAGACGACCACGACCGTGGGTCTTGGCGATGGTCTGAACCGCATCGGCAAAAAGACAGCCGTCTGCATCCGCGAAGCATCTCTGGGGCCAAACTTTGGGATGAAGGGCGGCGCCGCTGGTGGCGGTTACGCTCAGATCGTTCCGATGGAGGACATGAACCTCCATTTCACCGGTGACTTCCACGCGATTACGGCTGCGCACAACCTGCTGTCGGCAATGATCGACAACCACATCTATTGGGGCAACAGCCTTGAGATCGACGAGCGCCGTGTCACCTGGAAGCGCGTGCTCGATATGAACGACCGCGCGTTGCGTGACACTGTGACGTCGCTTGGTGGTGTGGCCAATGGCTTCCCACGTCAGACAGGGTTCGACATCACGGTTGCGTCCGAGGTTATGGCGATCTTGTGCCTGGCGACCGATCTGAAGGACCTTGAGAAGCGTCTAGGCGACATGATCGTGGCTTACCGTCGTGACCGTTCACCGATCTATGCGCGCGACATCAAGGCAGACGGCGCGATGACGGTTCTACTGAAGGACGCGATGCAGCCAAACCTCGTGCAGACACTCGAAAACAACCCAGCCTTTGTGCACGGCGGACCGTTCGCGAACATCGCACACGGTTGTAACTCGGTTATTGCAACGACGACCGCTTTGAAGCTGGCCGATTTCGTTGTGACGGAAGCCGGTTTTGGCGCGGACCTTGGCGCTGAGAAGTTCATGAACATAAAGTGTCGCAAGGCCGGCTTGGCGCCCGACTGTGTCGTACTTGTGGCTACCATTCGTGCGATGAAGATGAACGGCGGTGTTGCGAAAGCTGACCTTGGTGAGGAAAACGTCGATGCTGTGAAGCAGGGCTGCGCGAACCTTGGTCGCCATATCGGCAACCTGAAATCGTTTGGTGTGCCCGTTGTCGTGGCGATCAACCACTTTGTCACGGACACGGACGCCGAGGTCGAAGCGGCCAAAGAATACGTGGCAACCCAAGGATCCGAGGCCATCGTCTCGCGTCACTGGGAGCTGGGTTCAGAAGGATCCGAGCCACTCGCGCGTCGCGTGGCGGAGATCACGGAAAGTGGCGTGAGCCAATTCGCTCCGCTCTATAAGGACGAACTTTCACTGTTCGACAAAATCGAAACGGTTGCGAAGCGGATTTATCGTGCGGATGAAGTTCTCGCCGACAAGAAAATTCGTGATCAACTTAAGCAGTGGGAAGATGCAGGTTACGGCAATCTGCCGGTTTGCATGGCGAAGACGCAATACAGCTTCTCGACCGATCCGAACCTGCGTGGCGCACCAACAGGTCACTCGGTTCCGATCCGCGAGGTTCGTTTGAGCGCCGGTGCCGGGTTCGTGGTGGTTGTCTGCGGTGAGATCATGACAATGCCGGGTCTGCCTTCAAAGCCAGCTGCCGAGAACATTCGTCTGAACGACGAAGGCCAAATCGAGGGCTTGTTCTAAGCGCATGCATACTGCCGAAGTCATATGGTCGTGCGAGGGGGATTTCCCGAGTGGGAAGTACTCCCGCGCGCACCAATGGCGGTTTGATGGAGGCGTCGAGGTGCCAGCGGCACCATCGCCGACTATAGTGGCCCCCCCTTTGGGGAAGATTGAGGCGGTTGACCCTGAAGAGGCCTATATCGCCTCAATTTCTTCGTGCCACATGTTGTGGTTTCTGGATTTTGCGCAGCGGGCTGGGTGGGCAGTGGCATCCTACCGAGACCATGCAGCCGGGGCGTTGAAGCAGACAGACGGGCGGGCGTGGATCCCGCGTGTAGATTTGAACATCGAAGTCGTGTTTGACGGCGCGATCCCGGACGAAGCAGCGCATCTGGCGCTGCACGACAAGGCGCACCACGCCTGTTTTATCGCGAACTCGGTGAAAACCGAGATCGTGGTCAACTTGAAGTAAGGACTGAAGAAACATGAGCGCGACACGTATTGATGGCAAGGCATTCGCAGGGACGGTGCGGGAGAAGGTTGCGGCACACGTGGCGAAGCTGAAAGCGGACCACGACATCACACCGGGCCTTGCGGTAGTTTTGGTTGGCGAAGACCCTGCAAGCCAAGTTTACGTGCGCTCCAAGGGCAAACAAACAGTTGAAGTCGGCATGAAGTCGGTCGAGCACAAGCTGGACGCGGACACGTCTGAAGCCGATCTGTTGGCACTGATCGAAGAGCTGAACACCGATCCGACCATCCACGGGATTTTGGTGCAGCTGCCGTTGCCCGGCCATTTGAACGAAGACCTAGTGATTAACTCGATTGATCCAGCGAAGGACGTGGACGGCTTCCACATTTCCAACGTGGGCCTGCTTGGGACAGGACAGAAGTCGATGGTGCCGTGCACGCCGCTTGGATGCCTGATGATGCTACGGGATCACCATGGGTCTCTATCCGGGCTGGACGCGGTAGTGGTGGGGCGGTCCAACATTGTGGGCAAGCCAATGGCGCAATTGCTTTTGGGTGATAGCTGCACCGTGACGATTGCGCACTCGCGGACCAAAGACTTGGCAGACGTCGTGCGGCGCGCGGACATCGTTGTAGCGGCAGTCGGTCGACCCGAGATGGTTCCGGGTGATTGGATCAAGCCGGGCGCGACGGTCATCGATGTGGGCATCAACCGGATCGACGCGGGCGTCAAAGAAGATGGCTCGCCGAAAACACGCCTTGTGGGCGACGTGGAATTCGCGAGTACGTCCGAGGTGGCCGGTGCGATTACCCCGGTTCCGGGAGGCGTTGGCCCGATGACCATCGCGTGCTTGCTTGCGAACACGTTGACCGCATGCTGCCGCGCGAATGGACTAGAAGAACCCGAAGGTCTGACGGCCTAAGCCGCAACCAACTCGGCCAGGTTGTCGTAGCTTACGGCCATGCCTTCTTCCATGCCCGAGGCGACGGCGGCTTCGCGAGACTCTGTGTCGACGTAGGAAATTACCATTGTCATCAATGTTCCGTCGCCGTCGACAGCGAATTCAGTCGTGACTCGGCTCATCGGTGGCGTGTCGGTTCCCATGTCCATCGTTTCTTCATGGACGATGCGATTGGGTGCGTCGAGTTCGATGAACGTGCCGAAAATAGTGAATGATGCTTCGCCCGCTTCGTCGGCCCACGTGTAGGAAAACTTCCCCCCGGCCACGCCATCGACCGAGCATTGAGGCATGGTCCATCCTTCTGGGCCGAGCATCCATTGTTTGATTTTCTCTTCGTTGATGTGGGCATCGTAGACGGCTTCGGGAGAAGCGTTGAAGCGACGAGTCACGCGGAGGTCGGTGTCCCCGACTTTGGTCATGGTTAGCGGGTTCATTTTGTGTCTTCCTCCAAGAGTGTGTCGAGCCTTGAATAGTTGGCTGCGAGTGTTGCGCGCAGACGCCCAGTCCAGACATGGATTTGTTCCAATTTTTCCGGGTTCAGCCGAATAGGGCGGCGATTGCCGACTTGCCGACGGTTGACCCATCCCGCAGTTTCCAGAACCTTGATGTGTCGCGATACGGCGGGCTGGCTGATATCGAATGGTTTTGCCAGCTCGGTCGCATCAACTTCACCTGCTTCCGCGAGGCGCATGACGATCCCCATACGGGTCGGGTCGGAAAGGGCGGCAAAGGCTGTGTCGATCTGCATAATGAATCAGTTATATAGGTTAAATGTTATATTGTAAAGTTTGATGCCCGCTCAAAATGAATTGATGGGATTCGTTGAAGTCCCGCGCTAGCTTGGGTGACAACTCAAAGGGAGATCACCATGGCCAAGAAATACGCAGGCGAGACCATCGAAATTGGCTTCGAGATGAAGCGCTGCATTCATGCGCGGAACTGTTTCTTGAAACTGCCACAGGTGTTCGACCCAAGCCGTCGTCCATGGGTTGATCCCGACGCAGCCTCGGAAGAGGAGATTGCGGCGATGATCCGAACCTGTCCTTCCGGTGCTTTGACCTATCGGAAGCTGAGTGGTGCGGCTGACGAGGCCGCCCCGGGCATCAACCGCGTTTCTGTCCTGGAGAATGGGCCGAACGCATTCCATGGCAATCTGGTGGTGGCAGGAGAGGCCATGACAAGGGCGACGATCTGTCGGTGTGGTCAGACCAAGAACCCGCCGTTCTGCGATTATTCTCACGTCGAAGCCGGATTTGGCGCCACAGGCGAGCCGCAAGAAAGCGGCAAGGATGCACCTGCGGACGATCCGGGCGAAGAGCTTCAAATCATGGGCCATGAGAACGGCCCGATTGAGGCGCGTGGCGCCTTGGAAATCACGTCAGGCACCGGAAAGCGCGTGCATCGTGGATCGCGGGCGTTTCTCTGCCGGTGCGGTCAATCGAAAAACAAGCCGTTTTGTGATGGGAGCCACAAGGCCGCAGGTTTCGAGGTTCCAGGCGACTAAACGGCTCTGGGTACAGGGACGGCAAGCACTTTGCGACCTGTCAGGTAGGCGGTCGCGTTTTCCTCAAAAAGACCGCGCAAAACAGGCGTCATCCAGTCCAAGCCGCCGGTGTAAGCGCCGAACGCCGGCAGGATCAGGCGGCTTGAGTCGACCAGAAAACACCGACGTGACGCGTGTTTGATGCGGGCCTTTGGATGAAAGTGCCCTGATATTTCACCCGCCTCAACCGCAGGTTCCGCAATGTGCCGGAAGACCAGCGGCCCTTCACGATACTCGGCAAGGTGGCTCCCGCCCAGATCAAGTGGTCCGGGATCGTGGTTGCCTTCGATCCATATCCAACGTCGTCCGGCTTGCAGGCGTTGGAGTGTTTCAAGATGCGTTGCGTCTAGTGCTCCGGCAGCGGCGCGATCGTCGAAGCTATCTCCTAAACAGAGGACAGATTTCGCGCCCGTGGCGGCGATTTCGCCAGATAGTCGGAGCAATGTTTCGGTCGTCTCATAGGGTGGAAGCAGGGTGCCGCCGCGCCGCGCGATGCGTTCAGATTTTCCAAGGTGCAGGTCAGAGACGACAAGCATGTCGGCGGCTTCCCAGAAGAGCGCTCCGCTTGGCAGGAGGTCTAGCGTTTCGCCTTGAAAGTCGATGCGGCCGTTCATGCTTCGTTCTTGCGATGCTGCGGCAGTTTTGGCAAGGGGCAGTTAGTAAGGCACACGCCATTTCGGCTTTTCAGGAGTTTCCAACGTGTCTAGTCCGGCGGTCGACATGAGGCGTTCGGCCTCTTCTTCCAAGAGGCGCTCGCGCCCTTCGCCGTAGACCGGCACCCGGCCCGGTTCGAGGAATAGTGGCGCGGCCAGCGGTGTCACGCGGGTCAGGACTTGATGGTCGATACGTCCGCGCGTGCGTTCGAGCATATTCTCGATGCGGCCAAAGTCGACCAGACCCTTCATGGCTTCGTCGCGAGTGATGTCCAGCATAAGATGGTTCGGATCGTACTTACTGAGCGTGTCGTAGAGGATGTCCGATGAAAAGCTCGCCTGACGTCCGGTTCGACGCTGGTGTCCCCAATTGCGCTCCAAAAGTCCGGCAATGGTGGCCGACGCACGGAATGTGCGCTTCATCACCGCGTTGCCTTTGAGCCAGGTTTCAAAAGCCTCGCGCAAGTTGTCACCGTCAAAGAGCGGCGCGGGATCGGGAATGGCGTTCAGACCCCAGATCAAGACTGCATAGTCAGTAGAGACAAAACCAAGCGGATCGAGGCCCGCCTTTTCCATACGCTCGGTCACTAAAAGACCCAATGTTTGCATAGCGTTACGTCCGGCAAAGCCATAGACGCATGTGTGCTGGCGACCATCGTGCGGGAAGCTTTCGATGAGCAGCCTGTCCGATGATGGAAGTTTAGAAACATCGCGTTGTAGGGCCAGCCAGTCGGATGTGTGACCGGGTAGCTCTGGCCAGCTGTCTTGCGCGAACTGTCTCAGGATGCGCTCAGATAGCTGCGTAGACGTGGCGAACTTCGTTCCCATGAAGGTCGCGATTTTTGGCGGCTTGTCGGCGCGTCTCGTCACCTCAACCGTGAGCTCCCGCAAGGCTTCATAGCGTACAACGCGTCCGCCCATCAGGAAGGTATCGCCTGGCGTGAGCGTAGCCGCGAACCCCTCTTCGATTTCACCAAGTGGCCGCCCCGCGCGGCCTTTCAGTTTTACTTTGAGTGTATCGGTGTCCTGAATGGTCCCAAGGTTCATGCGGATTTGCGTGGTGGCGCGAGGGTCCCGCAATTCCCACAATCCGTCTTTTCGATGTTTGAGCCGTTGCCAACGGTCATAGGCCCTGAGCGCGTAACCACCCGTTGCAACCAGATCGAGGCAACGGTCGAACTCCTCGCGCGTAAGGTCCGTGTAGCCGCCGGTTGTTGTGAAGGTGCAAAATAGGTCATCCGCATTGAATGGCCCACGGGCAGCCCTGATCAGTATGTGTTGGCAGAGCACATCGCGCGGACCGCGGCCGCGGGGTTCGCCGTCGAGATCGGCATCGCGAACCGCAGCTAGCGCAGCAACGCATTCCACGACTTCGAACCGGTTCGCAGGGACGACCAGCGCTTTGGATGGCGCATTATAGGTGTGATTTGCGCGTCCGATCCGCTGAACGAGGCGTTTGACGTTCTTCGGAGCACCGATCTGAATGACGAGATCGACATCCCCCCAGTCGATCCCAAGGTCGAGAGAGCCTGTGGCGACAATGGCGCGCAACTCACCCCTTACCATGGCGGCCTCGACGCGCTCACGCTGCTCGCGAGCAAGAGATCCGTGGTGAATGCCAATCGGAAGATCGTCGTCGTTTGCAAGCCAAAGCTCGTGGAAAAAGATCTCGGCCTGTGCCCGGGTGTTGTGAAAGATCAGGGTGGTTTTGTGCTTCTTAACCTGTTCCAACACAGCCGGAATAGCGTATTTGCCGCCACCACCGGACCATGGCGGTAAGGCGTCTGTTTCCAGCATTTGGATGTCCGGCGCTGGTCCGGGATCAGCGTAAAGAACGGGGCAGGGGTCCGGATGGCGCGCCAGGAACCGCGCCACGGCGTCCGGGTCTTCCACAGTCGCCGAAAGACCGACGCGACGCATCTTGGGCGCAATTGCCTGAAGTTCGGCGAGGCACAGCATAAGCTGATCACCACGTTTGCTTTCGGACAGTGCGTGAATTTCATCGACGATGACACGGGAGACGCCCGCGAACATGCGTGGCGCGTCCTCGTAACTAAGGAGCAGGGCGAGGCTTTCTGGCGTTGTCAGCAGGATGTCCGGCGGATCAACTCGCTGTCGTTTCTTTTGCGTGGCGGACGTATCGCCAGTGCGATCTTCCACGCGGATCTGAAGGCCCATTTCTTCAATGGGCGTGCCCAGATTGCGTTTGATGTCCGCCGCCAACGCTTTCAGCGGCGAGATATAGATGGTGTGCAGGCCCTCGTGCGGGCCCTGTGATAGTTCTGCCAGGGTGGGAAGAAACCCGGCGAGCGTTTTCCCGCCTCCCGTTGGCGCGATTAACAGAAGAGAGGGCAGGGCAGAGCGTTCGGCCATCTCCGCCTGATGCGGATGGATGGACCAGCCGCGGGTCGCGAACCAGTCGTGAAAAGCCTCGGGCAAAGCGACCATGGTCTCTGACTTAGCGCGGGCAATCGTCAGGTGAAACCCATGTGTTTCTTCTTGGCAAAATATCCCGAGGGGGTCCGGGGGAGCAGCGCTCCCCCGGCGGATCGGCACGCGTCAGCGTGGCGAAATCATAATTAGTGAACGATCTTTTCTTCTTTTACGAACATGTTCGCCCAAGCGCGGTCGATCAGTTCCGGAGACATCTGATACGGGATGCCTTCAAATTCACAGATCGAGATCATCTGGTCCACCAGGAAGATCGGCTGATAGTTCGCGTAGATATTGTCGATCGTCGGATACTTGTGCTTGATCAGATAGACGAGTGTGTCCTCGTCCAAAGGCATTTTCCGTTTCCGGGCGACCATCGCAAAGATCTTGAGATAGTCTTCCTGATCCGGGCCGTCGATCTTGATCTTGAAGAAGATACGACGCAGGGCCGCTTTGTCGAAGATCTCGTTCGGGTGGAAGTTGGTGGAGAAGATGACGAGTGTGTCAAAAGGCACTTCGAATTTCTCACCTGACTGAAGCGCAAGGATATCCTTGTTTTCTTCCAACGGAACAATCCAGCGGTTGACAAGGGCCTGTGGTGGTTCTTCCTGACGACCAAGGTCGTCCACGATGAAGACGCCGCCGGTGGACTTCAGCTGCAATGGAGCCTGATAAGTTCGCGCTGTCGGGTTATAGACAAGGTCGAGCATCGAGAGCGACAGTTCACCGCCGGTGATCACCGTCGGGCGGTCGCACTTGACGTAGCGGGTATCGTATCGGCCTGTTGTGCGGCGGAGTGAATTCGGGTCATCCTCTTCCTCTTCTGCCGCTGTGTGAACGATAGGGTCATTAACCGTGATGACCTGACCAGAGTATTCGATGGCACGTGGAACGTAGATTTTGTCGCCAAGTGCGTCGCGGATACCGTTCGAGATGGACGACTTACCGTTGCCTGGAGGGCCATACATCAGAACTGAACGACCGGCGCTCACTGCTGGTCCCAAGTGGTCGAGGAGCTCGTCGGGCAGGATGAGGTGGCCCATAGCTCCATTCAGTTGATCTCGGGTGACTTGGATGTTGCGGATGGATTGGCGTTTGACCTGCTCAGTGTAAACCTCAAGCGGAACGGGCATCGCCCCGTAGTATTCAGATTGCGCCAAAGCGTCGAGCGCACGGGATTTGCCAGCTTCAGTCAGTTGGAAGCCCATCTCGCCGCCGGAGTTCGCGTGCAAGGTACCGGTCGCTTCAACAAGGCGCTGCTCGCGCGCCATATCCACGATTTCCTGTGTCACCGGAATTGGCAGGCAGATGGCTTTAGACAATTCCGTTACTTGGTCGATGTTCATTCTGAACATCGTTTTCAGAAGGATGTCCCGCATCATGACTGTTGGAAGCTTCATCCCCTCCAGCGAACGCGGAGCGGGAGGTGCCATGACGTTTGAGGTTTCCATATTCATCTTGAGTTACCCATGCCTCATCCAAAATTTGCCCGGCGCGCTGTTGCCCAAATTTGAACAATAAAACGTGCCAAGCCTTTGCTGGTCGGAACATGACCGGCTAATGTGGCATAAAAATGGAAAAGGATGGGGAATGAGCAGACCAAATCCCCTTATTTTGTTCACAGTTCTCTTTGGAGTGGCGGGCGTCTTGTCATGGTTGGCGCTTCGCCCGGGCGCTTTGCTGATCGCGGAACACGAGGGAGACACGTATCATCTCCTGGATATTCTCTTTCGGATGCAACAGGGTCAGTTCCCGCACCAAGACTTCATGACGCCCATTGGAATTCTGGCATTTTTGCCGATTGACATCTTTTTGTCGCGTGGTTTTGGCGTCGGTATCTCAATACTATACGCTCAAGTAGCTGTTTTTGTTTGCCTTTCTCCAGTGGTTTTTTATGCAGCCTGGAGCCGCCTTAGCCCGAATACGGCCTATGTTTTTGCAGCATTTTCCGCTGCGATGATCCTGGCAATCTCTTTTGGTGGCCCGAGCACTGACCTTGCTATTTCTATGCATTATAATCGTTGGGCATGGGCTGTGACTTGTTCGGTCATTGTGTTGGCGTTCTTGCAACCTGTTGGTGCAAGATGGCCAGTCTTGGACGGAATTCTTATCGGGCTTTGTCTTGGACTTCTGGTTTTGACAAAGATCACTTTCTTCGTCGCACTTGTGCCTGGTATCGCTGCGGTTCTTTTGAAGCGCGGCGAGAGCCGCATGCTGCTCGCAA